>JBDUCW010000054.1:0-27670 GCA_040003235.1 Ferruginibacter sp.
AATTGTTCCAGCCAATGATATTGCTGTAACAGGTAAATCAGCACCGGTTACCAATCAGGCTACTGCTACTAATCCATCCTGGAGCCCGCTTGACCAGGGCCGTGTTTCTGTTGTAGGTGGCCAGACTTATATCACCAGTAATAACAGGGCAGAGCTTATTACAAAAGATATGACACTAAATGATGGTACTGTGGTAATGACAGACGGAACGATCAAAAAATCAAATGGAAAAACATTGAGATTAAAGAATGGTCAGGGTTATTCTTATGGTCAGCCAACAGAAAAATCAAAGACTGGGGAGAACAAAAAAATTATCCAGTAACAATTATAAAGTATAACCGGTTAATAATGCTTCTGTAAAAGACAGAAGCATTATTCTTTTAAGTTTCCCGTAATAAAAAACGGCAGCTTTCGCTACCGTTTTTTGTTTTTCATCACGCTCAATTAATGATGATCTGCCGTTTTTCTGCTTCCTTTCCGGGGATCAGTGGCATGGTTACCTGCAACACGCCATCAACATATTTGGCGCTGATGTTACCGGTGTCCACAGCTTCATCCAGGGCGAAGGTCCGTTCAAAACCACCACGGCTGTATTCTCTTACAATCCAGTCAGGACGTGGGAAACCGTCCGGAGGAAAATAAGAAACTGTGAGCTGGTTACCTTTCACATCAAGATGAAAATGTTCCTTGATGCGACCGGGCGCAAATACCAGCATTTCAAAACTATTGTCTGTTCTGTAAACATTTACAGCGGCTCTCTGCATTGTCCGGTTAAGCAGCTGCCGATGCCTGCTTCCGTGTTCGCCTTTTGCGGCGCATGACTGATTGTAGTTCATGTTTTTGTTTTTTTAAATGAAGAAAATTGTTTCTATACTATGTTGACGGATGAAGTGCGATAATATTTTAAATAAAAAAAATCCATAGTCCATGGCCATGATAAAACATGAACCAGAGACTATGGATTGTATACGAAGATCTACTACTTATTCTTTTATAAACCGGATTGTTTTTATTTTTCCTGTTGCATCATAACCGGTCAGTTGGTAAGCGCCCGCAGCCAGTTGCTCCAGGTTAATATTGATTGTATTCGAACCCGCATTGAGCGATGCTGTTTGGGTATAAACTATTTTCCCATTGAGATCAGTTATTACAATATTGAGTTTTGAATTTTTTGCTGTGCTCACATTCAATACTGCATGGCCTTTATCAACCAGCGTTGGCATCAGGTTCACTATTTCGAGACCAGTTTCTTTATTAATGATGGCCACAATGATAGAATAAGAAACAGCGCCGTCACTTTCGGTCATCTTCAGCCGATAATAATTTGTACCGGATAAAGGAATATTGTCTGTAAAATCAAATGGCTGTAAACTGCGGGTCTGCGTTGCATTGATACTGCCGATATTACTGAATCTTCTGGCATCACTGCTTCTTTCAATATCAAATCTTACAGAAGGCGAAGTGCAGAATGCTTTCCAGTTCAATATATTTACGGTTCCCTGTTTTTGTCCTTTGAAATATTCAAAGATCACAGGAATCGGATTTGTGAACTCATCTGCTCCGGGGTCGGGTGTTGTGGCATTGCGCGGATCATTATCGATATCAATTGTTTGTCCGGCAACCGGTGTTCCCTTTCCATCAACTGCGGCATTGGAATTATTTACCAGGTGAAGATCAGATGAAGAATTTACATAATTTACTATCACTCCTGATAAACTGTTTGCATCACTTGCAGCGGCTGTCTGCCAGCCGGCAAAAGTTTGGTCGCCTGACCAGTACCCAATTGTAGCAGCATTTGCATTGAGTACATTATAATTAGAGGCGTTGCTGCTCCAGCCGCCAGCATTGCTGCTGCCGTTGGGGTAAGCATTAGCGATAGCATAATGTTTTCCGGTTCCGCCATTGCGGGTATTGGTAAAAATATTATTCCTGATATCAACTATTGGTGTTGCAAAAGATGTTGCACTGAAATCACCGCGGTAATAACAGAAAGATGGTTGTGCGCCCGTAGCTGCCGCGCCTTCTATGTTTACGCTGTTATAATATATTTTTGTTGTGAGGCCATTGGCTGATGCGCTTGAATTCCATATTCCAATGATGGCAGTATTGGTTGATTGACTATTGCCAAAGGAGATCATGTTATTGGCCAATAAAATATTGGGGCCTGTTGCTCCAGCATCACGGCAATAAATACCTGTAATGATAGAAGGTGCAGTTGCACTGGTTGCAGTACCTGCATTTGTAAAACCATATAAAACATTTCCTGTAACAGAAATATTTGTAACGCCACTGTTAAGATAAATTCCGGTTACTACTGGTCCAGCCACAGGAGTGGAATTAATTACATTCAGATTGAAAATGGTATTATGATCTATAACAAGGCCGGGTGTGGGTGTGGATACCAGAATGCCTGCACCTTCCGGAGTTGTTGCAGCAGCCGCGAGCCCGTTTGCTGTAATGTCACTGATAATATTGCCTGATATTGTTCCGGTTCCCACCTGGAATTCGATCGCCCTGAATAATGCAAGTATGTTTGCACTGTTGTGTGAAAGATTTCTGATGATGTTACCAGTAATATTTACCGTACCGCTGTTGACATTAAATATGCCCCGTATATTTCCATTGCCGGTAGTAACACCAACTGTACCAACGCTGATATTACTTGCGCTAGTGTTGCCAATAATATTATTGCTCACATTGTATGTTCCTGTTGCTGCTGCAAGATTAATGGTATTGATCGTACCGCTTAAAGCCGCCGATGGTTGCAATGCAATGGAACCAATATTATTATTTGAAATATTCACGGTGCCGCTGCTGTTGGCTACAATGGCTGTAACCCAGGCTCCACTTCCTGTTGTTGCAATAGAAATATTACCGATACCTGAAGTACTCCCGATTATATTGCCTGAAACTGTTCCTATGTTCGCGTTTCCTGCACTCAGGTTAATGGCACACCAGATGCCTGTTCCCGAACTGGTACTGGCGCTAGTTGAAAAAGAAAATCTGCTGATGGTATTATTTTGTACACTTGAGGCAGTTGTTGCTCCTAGAGCAAGGTCTATCGCAATAAAACGCGTTGCAACTGCACCAGCTATTGAATAAGCTCCAAGGCCCGATGCTGAACCAAAGCCAATAACATTATCGGTAATAAGATAACCATCACCACCTGTGATCTGTATTGCTCTCTGTATTGCGGCAACCGTAAATGTTCTGGTTGCTGTTTGAAAAAATCTATTGGTAACAATGGTCCAGCCTGTGTTTCCTGCCGCCAGTATGATCCCGGATGTTGCATATCCGGGATTAAAAAAATTAGAAATATTATTTCCTGAAATTTTTACAGAACTGTTTTCCTGTCCTGCGGCTGCAGTGCCCAATGAATAAATTGCATTGGTAGGTGTAAGTCCGCCGGCATCTGCAATATTGCAACCGCTGATAACATTGTTGTCATTACCCGTTGCCGTACCTGTACTGAATAAAACAGTTCCTGAAGTAATGCTCGTATCTGCACCAAGAATGGTCGCATTAAGAATGCTGTCTGTTGTTGCATCATTGATAAACCGGATTGTAGATGTACTGTTCAGCGAACTGATACTGCTGTTTGTGAATGTGAGTGAATTACCGCCGCTGTTCAATCCATCAACAACAACATTATCTGCACCATTGAGGTCAATGAGCGGGCCATTGATATTGCCGGATATGGATCGTGCCGCACCACCATTTGGTTTGATGAGGACGGAACTATAAACGGCGCTTCCTCCACTTGCATTGAGCACTGCTGTACCCGTTTCGATAGTGTTGCCATTAATGGCGATATTGATAACGCCCTGGTGTGTGCCTGCATTAATCGCAGCGAATGCATTTGCTAAAGTTGTGTATGCCGTTGGGCCGGTTACTCCTGCCGTTGCCGTTACAGAAACCTGCGCATAAATACCTGCGCATAATAGAAGGGTAAGAAAAAAAAAGTAAACTTTTTTCATGCCTGAAGTTTTAATTGTTTTTAGGGAATGAGTACACAATATAAAAAAGTTATTCTTTATAACCCGGATTATAAAATACGAATCCGCAATAGCGATCATACATAATGTGAATTAAAGTGCGCATAAAAAAGCCGGCAACTTTCGTCACCGGCGTAATTGGTTTTGATTAGTGTAAGCGTTTATTGCTTAATAAAGGGATATGTTTCAGTATTGTTATTGACAATCAGTTTTAACAAATAGCTGCCTCCGGGCAATCCCGATACATTCAACTGAATATTATTCGCTGTTGGCTGCATGGATGAAATATATTTTCCATCAATGCTGTATAATTGCAAGGCAACCTTGTTTACATAAGAAGAAGGCAATTGAATATTCAGCACATCTGCTGCAGGAACCGGGAATATTTTAACCTGCTCCAGGCCTTTGTCGAACCTCACTTTGCGTACATCGCTATAAGTAATCTTTCCTGCTTTGTCTGTGATCTTCAGCCGGTAATAGTTCCAGCCGGTAACGGGATTTGAATCATAATCTGTATACAGCCATTGTTGTTTCTGCAGCGATGCTGTAACAGATATTTTATTAAATGAATTGCCGGTAAGAGATTTTTCGATCTCATAAAAAAGCACATCCTGTTCCTGCTCCACATTCCAGTTGAGCCGTACTTTACTGCCATCAGCCACTGCTGTGAAATAAATTAATTTAACCGGAAGTACATTGAACCTGCTGATGGTACCGAGTGTAAATCTTCTTTCCAGAAAAGTAAAACTTCCAATGGTTGAGTTGGAGTTTACAAAACCGGAGAGACTGTCGGGACCTACAGCATTACCGGTCGACCACCCTCCGGGCACATCCCATCTGTATGGCGGAACATTGACATATTGCGCAACCAGTAAACTATCCCGTATAACCGCATTGCTGCTCACGCGACTGTATCCACGCCAGGAAAGACTCACCTTCGCATCATCATCAGCACCGGAAGGAATATTGCTCACGATCTCCCAGTTTTCAATATCACTGATATGATCAATCGGCGGCGACATTACAGTGAGCGGATCAAAAGGTTGTGTCGGGAAATATTCCACTTCATACCTTGCCGTATTGGTATTGAATTTTGTCAGCTTTACAGGTGCATATAAATACTCGCCTGTAGAACTTAAAATTTTTCCAATGGGGAAAAGGTATTGAGAAGGTCCTGAAATATTTGCAGCCCGCTCCAACCGGCCATGTACCCAGCTTGTTGCAAAACTGTTGCTGCTCTGAATGCTATTGATGGCAGTATTGCTCACATATATTTTAGTGCCGGAAGTTGTATATAAAAGTGATTTATCCAGGTCGAGCTGGTTACGTACTTCAATATTGCTGTTGATATAAACACCGCTGTCACTGGCACTGCGGAAATTGAAAAATTTTGTATTTCCGTAAATATATTGAAAGCTGTCGCTGATAAAATTCACTTTGCCATTGCTGTTGATATCATATACGCCGGCTGCGGTAGAATCCATCCAGTTTTCACTGCCGAAACCTCCTGTAGTATTTTTTTGCAGAAAAACTTCGCCGCTGTCTTTCCAGTTGCTGGTACCGGTAAACGTGATACCACCATTGATAACGATCTTTGTTCCCGGTGATGAGATCAATTGACAATTGACTGCCTTTGCAACCTGTTGACCATGGCTGCACAAAAAAGAAAACATTAAAGCAACGAACCCAATTTTTTTTAACAGCATAATTTACTGTTTAGTATTGATAAAATTGGTTGTTCCGGATGGTTGGATAAGAAAACCGCTTACACAAAGTAAACTTTTTATTATTGTACTGCTGTCACCATTTCAGGCGATGCAATATTTGATTTATTGAATTCCGAGTTTAGCTTTTACAAGCTGCATATCTTTTTCGAGCTGTTCGTTTTTCTTTTTAAGATCTTCATTCTGCGCACTGAGTTCCTGGATGGCTTTGATCGCGTACACTGAAAAATACTGATATTGAATACCCAGATTTTTAGTACCATCTTTATTTTCTATTTCCTTTACTGCTTCGGGAAAATAAGGTTGTACATCCTGCGCCATAAAACCAACAGTTAAAGGATCGGTTGAACTGTTATCATTGTACCTGAAAAAATAAGGCTTGATCTTATTGATGCCATCAAGTGCTGCCGGAATTTCACGGATATCTTTTTTCAAACGCTTGTCTGAAAAACTGGTATATACACCATTTGCATTGTTCCATTGCCCGCGGGCTGTTCCATTATAATACATGGTTAGATCTGTTGAAACATAATAGGTCCACCTGTTACCTGTAGAACTATTGTAAAGACCAAGGATATCATCCCCGCTGCCCACATTTTGAATCTGGAAAGTGCCAGTAGAACTTCCGGAAGTAGCGATACGGTTTACACCAACGAACCTGGAAGCGAGACCTATCGAAAAAACATTATTGCCTGCCCCTAAAAAATTAAAGCGGTCGTTGGGATCATCATATTGCAAACCCCAGTTTGAAAATGCAGGGCTATGTGCGATCACCATTCTGTTAGTCGCACTCGCGGAGGTAAACATATACATCATATTGTTCACCGTATTTGAATATTGCACCTCGCCTTTTTTATTCACCATAAAATTATCCGCTACAGAAAACAGTGAATCAGGCGCATTGGTACCGATACCAACTTTCGTATCGGCAGTTGCACTATTTACACCATTAATGCTTCCCAACACAATGCTGTTGCTTTGCGAAACCAGTGCATAGGCACCGATCGCTGTTGCATTGGTCAACGCACCGGAGGCAGGATAAGCATAATAACCAATCGAAGTATTGTTGGAACCGGTAGTATTATTATCTCCTGCATAAGTTCCGATGGCAGTATTGCCGCTTCCTGTCGTATTCTGGAGAAGCGAATAATAACCCGTTGCTACATTATCGATACCACCATTCGTACTATTCATTGCACGATGTCCCACTGCAGTATTACCATCGTTTGCGGCACTGAGATTAAGCGCATAAGAACCAATTGCCGTATTCCAGTTGCCGCTTGTATTTGAATACATTGCATTATAACCCGAAGCCACATTGCCCTGGCCCGAAGAATTTGTCTGCATGGCAAAAGCACCGCTTGCTGTATTGTATTGCCCGCTCGTATTTCCATTCAATGAATTAAAACCGGCACCTGTATTATAAATGCCCGTACTCACATTCGGAAGTCCAAAGCCTGAGAACGCACCTAAAAAAGTATTGCCGCCGGTACTGGTAGATCCCGTGTAATAATATCCTGCATCCAGACCGATGCCCGTATTGTTGTTTGTTTTTTTATTGAAACGGAATGCAGATGTTCCTACCGCAGTATTACCAATGCCCACAGAATCCCATTGCATGGAATATTCACCGACCGCAGTATTATAGTAACCATTTTTTTTATTGGACATGGACCAGGTACCTACGGCAACGCTTTCTGAAGTATTGCCAAAATTAAATAACGCACCACGGCCAACAGCAGTATTATAAAAAGAACTGTCGCCATATTCCAAAGCACCAACACCGAGCGCTGCTGATTCATATGACTTCACAGGATTGCGCAGGGCGCGGAAACCCAATGCTACACTGGCATAGGAGGCGGTATCAAATTCCATTGCCTGTCCGCCGATGGCAGAATTCCAGTAAGAAGAAAAAGTTGCAGTTCCGCCTTTCATCATCTTCATTGCATTTTCTCCGAAGGCATCATTATTAAATGTACCGGTTGCCAGTGACATGGCCGAATCACCCACTGCAGTATTAAAAGATGAATTGTTTTTTGTGAGGGCCATTGCGCCCACTGCCGTGTTGCCTGCTCCACAATTATTGGCCTGCGCAGAATCACCGATCGCAGTATTGCGTACCATACCTGGATTAAAGAACGGCGTACCCAGCATTGCATTATAACCCAAAGCTGTGTTGCGACTGCCGGTAGTGTTGTAATACATTGATTGAAATCCAACTGCTGTATTGTGCGCACCTTCATTCAGATTGGTAGAATTATAAGGAAGCGAATTGCTGCCATAAGAGTTATAAAAAAGTGCATTGGTGCCGATTGCAGTAATACCATCGCGCCGGTTGAAGTAACCGGTATTGGCGCCAACGCCGATTGAAAAATTCGTTGAATCATTATACGACATTGCATTGTAACCAACGCCGATATTATATTGTCCTTTGGTATTGTAGGCTAACGCCAGTATTCCTACAGCAACGTTGGCAAAGCCACTGGTATCATTATAACTGGATTGAAAACCAATGGAAGTATTGGCATCTCCTGTCTTATGATTTGCGAGCGCCTGCATTCCAATGGCCACATTATTATTGGCAGTAAGATTAGTGAACATTGCATTGGTACCAACAGCAGTATTGTTGCCGCCTTTTTTATTGCTGACCAATGCAGCCCGTCCAACTGCAACATTCGCATTGCCTGAATCATTATCTCTTAAAGCACCTGCTCCAAATGAGGCGTTTTGTATTCCATTCTTATTCGATTTCATCGCATCGTTTCCCATCGCAGTATTATCAGAACCCGTTGTATTGTTGGATAAAACATTATGACCGACTGCGCTGTTCCAGAATCCGGTCGTGGTGCTGTCAAGTGTTTTATAACCAAAGCCGGTATTGCCTACTGCGGTACTTGTCCGGATGGATTTATAACCAAAGGCCGTGCTCTCGGTAGTTGAATCTATAAAACCGGAAGGAATATTTTTTATTCTGAAACGCAATGCGGTATCATTGAGCGTGCCTAAAAATCTTGCAGCTGTAATATTACTGTTGCCCGTAATTTTCCATGAACTATCGGGAGTACTGCTCAGCCAAACCCATTTTGTTCCGTCATAAAAATGAAAACCAATACTGTCAGGCGTAGCCTGGAATATCAGCAAACCCGTAGCTGGAGCGGTAATAGCATTCTTTTGTGTTTTACTCATCCGCGGAACAAGAACACCCTGCGTTGTACTTTTTACGTCCAGCAGTGCACTGGGCTGAGCCGTGCTTCCATCAGTATTAATTGCAAAATTCTGCGCGGAGATCTTTTGTAAAACCGGGAAGCAGATCAATAGTAAAATTAATTTCTTCATGTAGTTGTTTTTGGAATGAGAGAATTCTCGGGGGTGGATGCTGCAAGGTATTGAAGATAGGCTTCAACGAAAATACCATAATAGTGGTATGAAAAGAGAAAGGTGGATAATTTGGGAATATGGTTCATAACCCTGGGCAATCCTGAATGCAATATCAGCTGCTGGAAATGCACATCAGTTGATACCCAGTTTTATTTTTATGACTTGAATATCTTTTTCAAGCTGTTCATTCTTTTTGGCTAGTGTTTCATTCTGTTTTTTTATCAATTCGTTTTGTGCGCTTAATTCCTGCACTGCTTTTACCAGCGGCACTACCATCTTGCTGTAATCGAGTGAGTAGTTATCATTTTCATTCTGTGGTTTTATTACGCCATTGAAATGATAACCGGATGCTTTGACTGCCTGCTCTACTTCCTGTGCAATGAAACCGGTTTCTACCTGTTGCGATCTGTTGTTCAACTGTGCACGATAAGCAGCCTGCCGATAAGGGGCCATTGAGACGTTGTTGCTTTTTTCCGGGTGCAGAAAATCTTCGAATTTATTGTAATTGAAATGGTAAGTTACCGGCCGCAGCCTATTGATGAAGTCGAGTCCTTTCACGTCTTCTTTTACATCTTCTTTAAAGCGGCCATCGCTGACCGTTGTAAAGGCGGTTTGTGTTTCTACCAGCGTTACAGAACTATTGCCCAGCCTGATTTTATTACTTGCATTTACCATGGCTCCCCAACCAAATGCGGATGCATTGGTAAGGCCGGTTGTTGAGAGGTCTGAAAAATATCCGAGTAATGAATTGCAGATCCCGGTTGTGTTGTTAAGTCCTGAATAATTTCCCATTGCAATATTGCCATAACCGGAAGTAGTGCTGTATAGTGAAAACAATCCACTGGCCACATTATCGTAACCAAGCGAAATATTATTCAGTGTTTTAAAACCAATGGCAGTATTAGCAGAACCGATGGTATCATTTTCCAAAGCGGCATATCCGATCGCGGTGTTGTTCGCTCCGGCTTTTAAACTTTTCAGTGTTTTATATCCAACCGCCACATTGAAAGAAGTGTTGAATGAGCCACCCATCGCGCTATCGCCAATGGCAACGTTCTCATCTGAATTGGCCGAACGGCTGAGTGCAGTTGTTCCAACAGCTGTATTGCGTGAACCTAACGAATAGGCCATGGCACTGTCGCCCACCGCTGTATTACGGGATATGGAAAAATTTACTACATTCAATCCGAACAAAGCCTGAAATCCTACCGCTGTATTTTTATTACCATTGCTGTTGCCGAACAGGGCGCGGTATCCTACTGCAGTATTCTCAAGCCCTTCGGCAAGGTTTACCGTACTTCTTGAATTGGCATAAGCAGCCCCATCACCTACCGCAGTAAGGGAAGGGCGATTGTTCCAGGCGCCGGCTTCTGCGCCAATAGCTGTAGAGCCATCATAGGTATTGAAATACAGGGCACCTACACCGATAGCTATATTGCGGTTGCCGGTTGAGTTCTGGTTCATGGCATTATTGCCGATGCCCACATTCCATACGCCGGTTGTTGTACCATACAGGGCACCATAACCAAAAGCATTGTTCTGATTACCGCCGGTATTGCTTCTTAATGCAAGCGAACCCACTGCTGTATTCTGATCACTTGTAATAAATTTACCCGCTTCATATCCAATGCTGGTATTGTCTGATCCGCCCGTTCCATTCGAAAAAGCATTATAGCCGACCGCTGTATTATTAACGCCGCCTGTATTTTTGCCAAGACTGAAAGCACCAACGGCAGTACTGGTAGTGCCGGTTGTATTAGCAAGCATACTCTTATAACCGATCGCTGTATTAATTCCTGCAACAGTTGAATTTGTCAGCGCAGAATCACCAACGGCAACACTTCCGCCTGAATTGGTGGATTTTTTTAATGCCTTTCTTCCTATTGCAATATTACCACTGCCGCTCAGATTACTGCCCGCACTGTCGCCGATCACATAATTATACAATGCATTGTCCAGCCTGCCCATCCATAAATTATTCTGACGAAAATTGATCGGTTGATTATCTGTAGTACCTAAAAAATCTGTTGCTGCAACCGTTCCTGCATTACCGTTAGTAGACCATGCGGTTGATGCCGTGGCCTTAGCCAGCCAGTTCCATTGTGCGCCATCATAATAATAAAAACCGGTGCTGTCGGGAGTTGCCTGGAAGATAAGCAAACCCGTTGCCGGTGCAACGATCCCGTTCTTTTCGGTTTTTGACATGCGTGGGATCAATACACCTTTGGTAGTACTCTTTACATCAAGCAATGCAGTGGTTTGTGCAGCAGTTCCATCATTGTTAATAGCGAAATTCTGCGCAGCGAGTTGCTGGATACTCAATAAAATAACGGGGAGGGTGAAAAGTTTTTTCATCAGCCAAATGATTAAAAGTTAAAATCAGTTTATAAAATTTCGAAAGAACTGGAAAAAATAGTCAGCACAAACAAGGTATATTTTTTTTTAATATGAAATCAGAGAAGGTATAAGTTTTTTTAAACCATTTCTTAAGAATTGCACATTGACAAAACATTTCTGTCCCGAAAATTTTACATAAAAAAATCCCCGGTAAAAACCAGGGATCTTAAACATAAAGAAAAGCCAATTATCGTTTGATCACCTGCTGATAAAAAATGATCCGGTTATCTTTTTCAACAATAATCCAGTAAGCACCGGAAGGCAATGCTGATGCATCTATTTTAACTGAAGCGGTATTGCTGTTCCAGGATTTTATTAATTGTTTGCTGCTGCTGAATAATTGTATATTGATATTTTCAACAGCGCTGTTCAGCATAAAATAATTACTGCTGATGGTTGGATATACCGAGAACAGTTTCTGTTCATTCATCCGGATGAGCCTGATGGGAGAATAAATAAATTTCCCATCCTTATCAAATTGTTTGAGGCGGTAATAATTAAAATCCGGTAAAGGTTGTATATCTGTAAAATGATAATCCTTTCTTATAAAACTATTGCCTGCTGCATTCAGCAATGCGATCTTTTCAAAATCAATTCCGTTCCTGCTGCGTTCTATTTCAAAACGGTCGGTATTTAATTCCGTCAGTGTAAACCAATCGAGTTTAACCTGTTTGTTTTCTTTGGTTGCTGTAAAAAATAATCCGGTTACCGGTACTGCTCCGGAAATATTCAGGGTGTCAAAATCATATAGTCCCCAGTTATTATTCTGATCTTTTACCCGGATGGCCAGGAAGTGCTGCCCTGCTGCCATTGCGGCCGGTACGGGTACATTAAACAATTGTGTTACTGTATTTCCCGGGCTGCTAACCGTTAGTGATGTGCCATTGCCAACTCCGGGATCAGTATCAAAAAAATATTCTGCTGCTGTTATCTGTGGCATGTCTGCAATTGCAGATGAAATATAAAATCCTCTTTGTTCGTACAGGCCCCAGATTCCATTTGCATCTTTTGTCCGGATTGATAAAAAATGAAATCCATTGCTCAACAATGCCGGTATAATTACAGTAAAATTTACAACAGGCCCACTGGTACCAATAGCTGCAGTTGATCCATTACCAGACCCGGGATCGGTATCAAAGAAATATTCGGCCGCAGTAATATTGGCCGTGTTACTTGCTGAAGCAGAAATATAAAAACCTCTTGTTTCAAATAAGCTCCATTTCCCATTTGCGTCTTTTGTCCTGATAGCAAGAAAATGAAATCCTGTTGCCAATGATGCAGGAATAGCTGCACTGAAATTTACAACTGGCCCACTGGTACCGATAGCAGCAGTTGATCCATTGCCGGGGCCGGGATCTGCATCAAAAAAATATTCTGCTGCAAGTATACCGGCAACATCCGCAGAAGATGTAGAAATATAAAAACCTCTTTCTTCAAACAAACTCCAGTTACCATCGGTGCTTTTGGTGCGTACCGCAAGAAAATGAAAACCTCCAGGCAATGATGCCGGAATAATCGCTGTGAAATTCACGATCGCTCCGGGCGTACCAATGTTTAACGGAGAACCATTCCCTGTTCCCGGATCTGCATCAAAAAAATATTCTGCTGCTGAAATGTCCGCAGCTGCAATACTGTTACTGCTGATATAAAAACCCCTGTTCTCCAGTAATCCCCAGCTGTTGTTATTGTGCCTGACTCTTAAACCAAGGAAATGAAACCCCGGACTGAGCGAAGCGGTTGAAACAACAGCATTGAAATTTACCGTGTCAGCAATTCCTGTAAGAGGTATTGCAGTGCCGTTAGTGATACCGGGATCCGTATCAAAAAAGTATTCTGCTTTGCTGAAGCCCTGGCCTCTTGTCAATTGCAGCAACGCAACAGCAGTTATTATGAGTAATATTTTTTTCATAACGATTATTTGATGGATGAAGTTGAAAGGTTGATAAAGTTGATGAAGGATAAGAAAGGGCTGTGATCCATATCAACCCTATCAACTTTATCTACGCTGTTAACTTTCGTTAATTATTTTTCCTTGCTTCCACCGAAACATTTAAAGTACCACCTGAAGCAATGGTTGGGTTGGAAATATTCATACTGAAAATATAAGGCAGGCGGCTGGTACGACTGATGGTCCAGTTAAGACTTCCTGTTGGATCGTATAGAAAGCCAATATCTTTTCCGTCAGAACCCGCATTGTTGGCCGGTCCTGCGGCAATGGTAAAATCAAGCAATGGATTATTCGATCCGGCATTCACGGAGGTCTGGTCTGTCATCTGAGGATCCTGGTTACTGATATTTCCACCGCTGTTTACATTGCCATTGGAAAGCCACGGTGTGTTATCACCTGCGTTAAACGTGATATTGTTATTGAAGGTGCTGGAACTGTTTTGAGTGGATGCATTCCTTTTTACAAAAATATTATTGGTGATGGTAAGAAAGCGGCATGTGCCAACAAATGCATCGCGTGTGGTTGCAGATGAGGGACCAAACCAAAGGTTGTGATTGAGCAGCACATTGATGCTGTTAAAAAAACCGTTGATATTCCCGGAACGGCAGCAGGCGTTCTCATAAAAATAATTGTTCTGAAAAAGAAAATTCTGGTACGTAGAACTTGTTGTAGCATCAGCACTCGCGTTGTCGAAAAGATTTCCTTCAAAAAGATAACCTGAATAAGTAGTGCTGCTCTGGTTGATAGCAATTGATATAGCAATAAACCAGTTTCGGATAAACCGGATATTGTCGGGTTTGCTGGCATTAAGTGTGATGGTGGAAGTAAAAGCAATTCCCTGGAATTCAGAATTGGAGCATGCTGCACCGGTAATGGTACAACCGTTTACAAAAGCTGTCAGTGGTAATTGTTTGTCAGGGCTCCAGCCCGGACCGATCACCACCAGTTGTTTGTTGGTTATGGAGAAAGCGGAATATGTATTCGGACTTCCGTTCACATATATTGTATCGCCACTGCTGCTGGCATCAACAGCCGCCTGTATGGTATTGAACTGCGCCAGCGTTGAAGGCGTATTGCTTACCGTACGGATCGTGGCGTTCACAGATAATGCCGCCATTGAAAAACAAAACGAAAAAAGTAGGAACTGTTTCATGATTAAAAATTTTAAGAATGTAAAATTGATAAATGAATCAGTGCAAGTCAATCGCTAGATGTAGGGAAGGGGTAGAAGGTTTAAGACGTTTAAGAGGGTTAAAGTTTTTCTGTCAACTATCAATTATCAACTATCAATTATTCACACGATCCTGTTTTTTAAAGCGAGGGATACTGCTTCGCCGAGTGAGTGTACGTGCAGTTTTTCGTAGATTTTTTTGATGTGGGAATTTACCGTGAAGTAACTGATGCCGAGATCATCTGCTACCATCTTATAACTTTTTCCTTCTGATAATAATTTCAATACTTCTTTTTCTTTTGCAGTAAGTTTATAATCGGGCAGGGAAGCGGTACGGCTTGCCTGGTTGAAATATTTTGTTACGCGTAATGCAACAGAAGGCGTCATGTATGCACCGCCCTGGTAAACGTCTTCAATACTCTGTGTAATTTTTTCGGCACTTGCATTTTTTAGAATATAACCTTCTGCGCCAGCCTGCAGTGATGCAAATATTTTTTCTTCATCTTCAAAAACGGTTTGCATGATGATCCTGATCTGAGGATATATTTTTTTAATGGCCAGTACACCACTGATGCCATCAACATTCGGCATTTCAATATCCATCAAAACCACATCGGGCTTGGCGTTTGCGATATCGGCCACGGCATTGCCGCAGTCGGCAAATGAACCGGTGCACTGCATATTGTCGGTTAAAAGGATCAGCGCTTCGAGGCTGTCCCTTCTTTGTTTATTATCATCAAAAATTGCAACACTTATCATCCGGGAAAGATAATGATCTGGTTATTTAATTTTCATCCCTAATAGTAGCGATGGGGAAAGAACAGTGAATAGCGGTGCCATTACCATCCGCAGCAGTAATCTCTAGGCTGCCACCACATTGCTTTACACGATATTGAATATTCTGCAACCCGTTTCCTTTTTGTACGGTCTCCATATCAAAACCTTTTCCGTTATCACTGATGTAAAGATCCAGTACCGATTCGTGCACGGTCATTTTTATATTGGCTTCTGCTGCATTGCTGTACTTCGCAGTATTATTCAGACTTTCTTTTACAATCAGCAGGATATTACGGCGCATGTCAATATCAAGATCTGCAGTATCGGCCTTTGTTTCTATTTCATAACTGCAGTTAATATTTTTTGCATTGAGTAATTCGTAACCGATATTTTTTATTTTGTTGCTGAGCAGAATATCCTGTTGATCGCCTGTCTTCATGGCCCAGACAATATCACTCATGTTTTCCATTACGGATATTGTATTAACGTTGATCTGTTTCAATACCTGTTTTGTTTTTTCCGGATTGGAAACCATCATTTTTTCTGCGACCGAACTATAGATATGAATGCTGCTGAGCGTACTGCCGATCTCGTCATGAAGATCCCGGGCAATGCGGTTGCGTTCAGCATCACGGGCAAGATAGATGGCACTGATCTTTTCCAGTTCCTGTTGCTGCAGTTGTTTTTCTTTATGAATTACTTCATTCAGCGCTTCCTGTTTTTCCAGCAGATCTTTCCTGGCTTTATAACCCAGTGCTGCGGAGATGCAGATAACGTCGAGCAATAGTGCTGCACAGGTCCAGGTAACACCGTACATGCCCAGCATGTATTTTTTTGTAAGACTTGTAATAAAAGCCATCAGGTTGCCTGCAAACATAATGAACGATCCTGCAATGATGAATTGAAAGAAGAGGCCTGTGATATACCGGGATACTTTAATCAGGAGATAAATCATGCCCAGCATCAGGATAATACGGATTGATATAAAAGCGGGTACTGATCGTTTTAAGAACCAGTGAAAACCCATTCCCATACAATGAAAAATAATATAGGCGATGATGAAAATAATTACAATCCTGTAAAAAAGAATGAGCTTCCTGTCGGGGAAACTGAAAAAATTAAGTGCTCTTGCTGTAAAGTTCAGGTAAGTTAAATAGATAAGAAGCTGCGCAGGTTCATCGATGAGATTGTAATAAAAATCAGATTGCAGATCATGTTCCGCAGTAAAAATAAAACCAATCAAAGTTCTTTCGGCGAGGAAAAAAGTAGCGGCTAAAAGATAAGCACTGTAATGTATCAGCAGGCTGTTCCGCTGAATGATGGCCAGCACAAAATGATAGATCGTTGCCATAAAAAGACAACCGGTAAAAAAAATGAAGACCGTATTTTCGGGAATGTTGAAAATTGTGCTGAATGTTTTTTAAGTTGATGCGTTAAGAACCTTGATCAGGCTGAACAGTTTTTTGATACATATTCAATCAAAAAATAAATTCCGTTTTGCGACTGTAAAAATCAGCATTCAACGCTCAACATACAACACAGCAACCCGCTCATTAATCAAGTTCGGGATACAATTTGAATTGCTTCATAAATTCATTCACTTCATTTTTTACAGCGGCGATCACCGTTTCATCATCTGCATTCATCAGTACTCTGTCGATCACGTTAACTACAAAATCCATATCGCTTTCTTTCATTCCCCTCGTTGTGATTGCGGGAACGCCTACGCGGATACCCGAAGTAACAAATGCTGATTTATCATCAAAAGGAACCATGTTCTTGTTTACAGTAATGTCAGCTTTTCCTAAAACCTGTTCTGCTTTTTTCCCACTGATATTTTTATTGCGGAGATCGATGAGCATTAAATGATTATCGGTTCCATCGCTGATCATTTTATAAGATCTGTTATTCAGTGCAGTGGCCATTGCCTGCGCATTACTGATCACCTGCGATGCATATACAGTAAATTCATCTGTCAGTATTTCTCCAAATGAAATGGCTTTGGCTGCGATCACGTGTTCGAGTGGACCGCCCTGTGTTCCGGGAAACACGGCCATATCCAGGAGGTTGCTCATCATGCGCACATTGCCTTTTACATCTTTCAGACCAAAAGGATTTTCAAAATCTTTTTTCATCATGATAATGCCGCCTCTCGGTCCACGTAATGTTTTATGTGTGGTGCTGGTAACAAAATGACAATGTTCAAAAGGAGAATTCAATAATCCTTTTGCGATCAGTCCGGCAGGATGTGCCATATCACACATTACAAAAGCGCCGATCTCATCGGCAACAGCTCTTATTCTTTTATAATCCCAATCGCGGCTGTAAGCACTTGCGCCACAGATGATCACTTTAGGTTGGTGGGTTCTTGCCTGCAGCTCCAGCATATCATAATCAACAAGACCGGTTTCTTTTATCACGCCATAAAAATGCGGCCGGTATAATTTACCGCTGAAATTTACCGGAGAACCATGCGTAAGATGCCCGCCCATACTCAGGTCGAGCCCCAGAATATTATCGCCAGGTTGTAATATGGCCAGCAGTAAAGCGGCATTGGCCTGCGCACCGCTATGCGGTTGCACATTGGCATATTCACAATTAAAAATCTGTTTAAGGCGGTCAATGGCCAGTTGTTCTACCTGGTCCACTATTTCGCAGCCACCATAATATCTTCTGCCGGGATAACCTTCTGCATATTTATTGGTTAACGAAGTTCCCATTGCCTGCATCACCTGCAATGAAGTAAAATTTTCTGAAGCGATCAATTCAATTCCGTGGCGCTGGCGTTCCAGTTCTTTATCTATAAGGTCAAAAATTGCCTGGTCTCTTTGCATATGAAATATTTGTTCCGCAAATATAAGACGGCTGAAAGAATATTGAACAGAGAACAAGGAACTTCGAAGTAGCGGATAGATTGCAGAATTAATTTTAGTCAGCCTGTAATAAAATATTCAATAATTAATGATCAATGTTCAAGTTGAACAACTGTTTATCTTGAATATTGGTTGTTGAGCATTGATTATTGAAATTGATTTTGGTCTTTTATCAGGGGACTACAACCGGAACTTGTCAGACTGAGAGCGTCAGACAAGTTCCTTGTTCAGCATTCCTTGTTTCCCGTCCGACCAATCATCCGGGCGGGCTTGTTGGACATTCTATTCTTTGTTCAACATTCTTTTCCTACCTTCACAGCCTTTAAAAATTGCCTTAACCAAAGTTTAAGCATGAAGGCCATTATTCCGGTAGCGGGCGTAGGCACCAAGCTTCGTCCACACACTTACACACAACCTAAAGCCCTGATACCGCTTGCAGGAAAGACCGTGCTGAGCATTATTATAGATCAGTTGTATGAAGCCGGTATCCGCGATTTCATTTTTATCATTGGCTATCTTGGAGAAAAAATCCAGGATTATGTAAAAGATAAATATCCAGGCCTTAACAGTCATTTTATTCAGCAAAGTGAACGGCAGGGGACTGGCCACGCGATCGAACTTACAAAAGAAATTGTAGGTACCGATGAGGTCTTTATAGTATTGGGAGATACCATTGCAGAATACGATGTAAAAGAAATGCTTGATTCGCCACACAGTATGCTGGGCGTAAAGAAAGTAGATGATCCCCGTAATTTTGGCGTGGCGGAAATTGAAGAAGATGGATTTATCAGCCGGCTGGTAGAGAAACCCGCCATTCCAAAAAGCAATATGGCTTTGGTTGGTTTGTATAAAATAAAAGAAACCGGTTTTCTTTTTACCTGTATCGAGAAGATTATGCAGAGCGATATCCGCACCAATGATGAATTTAATCTGACGGATGCATTGGAATGCATGATTAAAAGCGGCGCAAAATTCCAGGCATTTAAAGTTCAGAACTGGTTCGATTGCGGTAAAAAGGACACTTTGCTGGAAAGCAATGCAATACTGCTGAAAAAATTCGGCAGTAATATTTCAGAACATCATTCTTTTGAAAATACAATCATTGTTGAACCCGTGAGTATCGGTGAAGGATGTGATATTAAAAATTCAGTAATCGGACCCAATGTTACGATAGGCGAGAATGCCACAATTAATCATGGCATTGTAAAAGATTCTATTATCGGTTCTTATTCCAAACTGATCGATATTGTTTTGAGAAATTCATTGATCGGCAGTGATGCAGAAGTAAAAGGTGTCAGCCGCAGTCTTAATATCGGCGATAATACGGCGATCGATCTTGGCGGCAAAATATAAAATTTAACCCACCCGGCTTTTACCCGTTTTTTTCGGGAAAATTTATCCAGAATTACAATAAATTCCACTTACTTTGCGTTTCAAAGTGCTTTTAGTCTTGGCAAAAATTGCCGGAACGCTAATTTTAAAGATGCAAAACAGGATCACAACACTTTTTAATATTCAGTATCCGATCATCCAGGCGGGTATGATCTGGGCCAGCGGCTGGCGCCTTGCAAGTGCTGTGAGCAATGCCGGAGGTCTGGGTCTCATCGGCAGCGGCAGCATGTATCCGGAAATTTTGCTGGACCATATCCGCAAGTGCAAAGCCGCGACAGATAAGCCTTTTGGAGTAAATGTACCATTGCTTTATCCCGGCATTGAGGAACATATGCGGATCATTATTGAAGAAAAAATTAAGATCGTTTTTACTTCTGCCGGCAATCCGAAAACCTGGACGTCAATATTAAAAGAGAAAGGTATAACAGTAGTGCATGTAGTGAGCAGCAGTAAATTTGCATTGAAGGCACAGGAAGCCGGTTGCGATGCTGTTGTGTCAGAAGGTTTTGAAGCCGGCGGACATAATGGAAAAGAAGAAACTACCACCATGGTGCTGGTGCCTGCAGTTTGCGAAGCAGTTACCATTCCGGTTATTGCTGCCGGAGGGATTGCAAATGGTAAACAAATGCTGGCTGCAATGGTATTGGGTGCAGAAGCTGTGCAGGTTGGCAGCCGCTTCGTAGCTAGCCATGAAGCTTCCTCGCATATTAATTTTAAAAATGCAGTCATCAAAGCAAATGAAGGAGACACTATGCTCTCTTTAAAAAAATTAACGCCCGTGCGATTGCTGAAAAATAATTTTTTTTTCTCAGTGCAGGAAGCAGAACAAAACTCAGCATCCATAGAAACATTGCAAGAGCTGCTCGGAAAAGGCCGTGCAAAAAAAGGAATGTTTGAAGGCGAACTGGAGGAAGGTGAATTGGAAATAGGCCAGGTCAGTGCTTTGATTCATGATCTGAAACCTGCCGCTGATATTGTACAGCAATTGTGGAAAGAGTTTGAAACAGCTGTAAAGCAACCACTTGAATAAAGACGTATATTTGCGCCAATTTTAAATATTTTATCAAATACCCCCAAAGATGCTACGTAGAAAAGGACACTTTATCTATAGATTTTCAATTATCCTTGTACTCACTTTTTTCTGTTCATTGACGGCGTTCTGTCAACCTCCGGTGCAGACTCCTGAAGTGCAGAATGTTGGCCAGATGCCTTCTAATGTTCCAGATCCAACCAAACTGACCAGACCAGCTTTACAGGAATTATTAAAAGATAATAACAAGGCAGGAACTGACAAGACCAAAGACAGCAAGGATATTATGAACCGGCTGAAAAATAAATCTCTGGATAAGGACAGTACCCAGAAAGATAATATCAAGCAGGGTCTTGAAGTACGGGAACAGACTTATGGTTCCAGGGTTTTTCAAAATGCTGCCGTAACAGATTTGTCTGAACTTTCAACACCTCCTTTAGATTATCCGCTTGGTGTGGGCGATCATATTATTGTTGCATTATGGGGCGCAGCTGAATTCCAGGAAGATTATATCATTGCAAGAGATGGTTCTATTTTTCCTTCGGGATTGGGCAAAATATATGTGCAGAACCTGACCTTTGAAAATATGCGTTCTGTTATTTCAGCACGCTTTCTCGCCCGCGTTCCCGAAGGGACCAATATTGCAATATCACTCGGTCAGCCAAGAAGCATCAGTGTGAATGTTGTAGGCGAGGTAGAAAACCCAGGACCGGTAACAGTATCCGCATTTGCAAATGCATTCAGCATTATTGCGCTGGCCGGCGGTACCAATGAATTCGGTAACCTCAGAGAGATTACGGTAAAACGCGGAGGCAGGGTCATTGCTTCATTAGACGTTTATAAATATCTGAATACCGGTGAACTCGGTCGTGGCATCTTTCTGCAGAATAATGATTTTGTACTGGTGGGGCAATATGAAAAAAAGGTATTGGCTACCGGTCAGTTTAAGCGGCCAATGTATTATCAATTGAAAAAAAATGAAGGCATCAAGGACCTATTGAAATATTCCGGGGGACTTACTGCTGATGCACTTGGATCAACCGTAAAAGTAATCAGAACGGAAGACGAAAAGCAGGTACAGCGCGATGTAAATGTAAATGCCATCATCAACAGGACCAATGATCCAAGATTGATGGGGCAGGATTTTGTTTTGAATGACGGAGATATTGTAAAAGCTGATCTGATCAAACCAGGTATCAGCAATAAAGTTGAAATAAGAGGAGAGGTAAATTATCCGGGCGCTTATGAACTGAGGCTGAGCAATAACGACAACAGATTATTTGCGGTAATCAACAGGGCCGGTGGTGTTACGCGGAATACATATCTTCCACGGGCCTACATCTTTAGAGGCGCCGGAGATTCTACGAATTTAAAATCCAATAAACTGGAAGTAAACCTGACAGGACTTGATAAGAATTCTCCCAACAGCCTCGCTGATGAAAACAATGTAATCCTTCAACCAAATGATGTGGTGCAGTTGTTTACTCAAAGTGATTTCGGTGAACAGCAGTTTGTAGAAATTTTCGGAGAGGTCAGAAAACCAGGTAGACAAAAAAAATACGGCGGCATGTCATTGCAGGATCTGCTGTACCTGTCGGGAGGTATTAAGCCTTCTGCAGAATATGGCCGGCTTGAAATTTCCAGTATTGTGGATATGGATTCTGCTCAGTTAAATCTGAAGCCAACACGAACTGTTGTAAAAGCATACAATATTTTGCCTAACCTGGAACTGGATTCCGCAGCTGCGCATATTTTACTCAAACCTTATGACCAGGTATTTGTCCGCAGGAATCCAACTTTTGAATTACAACAGAATATAACAATGGAAGGCCTGGTAAAATATCCGGGTATGTATCCAAGGCTCAGTAAATCAGAAAAATTATCTTCTTACGTCAACAGGTCTGGTGGACTGGGTGAAAATGCTGATGTGCTGGGAGCCCTTTTATTCCGTACAAAACCAAATCTTCATATTGAAAAAAAGGATATTCCCAAACCCAAATTTGACAGTCTGGGCACACCTATTACGGATACTATTAAACAGGATCTTTCTGATCCCGTTAGCATAGATTTATATAAGGCATTGAAATATCCAGGTTCTAAATATGATGTGGTATTGCAGGAAGGGGATGTGATCTTTATTCCGGAAATCAATCCTTTTGTTTCAGTGGGAGGAGCGGTTCAATCTCCATTGAAAATTACATTTGATAAAGAACATACAACGCTTCCTTATTATATCGATAAGGCGGGTGGTTTTGGAATAAGGCCATGGAGAAAACGTATCTATGTAAAATATGCCAGCGGCAAAAGTAAGCGCACGCATAATTTTTTCTTCCTGCATTTTTATCCAAGAGTGGAACAGGGATCGGTTGTGGTTGTTCCTGTAAGGCCGGAAGGAAAAGAAGTAGGTGATATCGCGGTTCAGGTAGTTACCGCAACTATTCCTATCATTTTAAGTGCTATCCTTATCAAATATTTAAATAAATAATTGTACTGTGAATACCTCAGATCTGTTAATAAAAATATTAAAACGGCTAAAAAAATTCAGGCTGCTGATCTTATTGGCAGGAGCGGGAATGGCCATGCTGCTTTATCTATATGCCAAAAAAACAAAAACAGTTTATACTTCAAGAGCATCGGTATTTCCATTGACCAATTCGAGTGATAACTCTTCGGTAAATGGAACACTGAGCAGTATCCTGGGTATTTCAGAAGCACCAAAAAGTTTCAGCAACGAAGCTGCGATCAATATCATTGAACTGGCCACCAGCCGAACCACACGCGAAGCAGTAGCACTGGAAAAACTGGGCCCGGAATTTAAATATAAAACAATTGGTGAAATGCTGATGCGTACCGCAGCTGATAAATCAATTGATGATAAATCAATAAAGATCCCAACAGATACTGCAGAGCTGAAGAATAAAGGCGGTACTATTTTAAAATCGGGTATTGCTGCCAAGATCAACAAGAACGGAATTCTTGAGATCAATTTCAGCAGCACCAATGAACAACTGGTGGCGCCGGTAAGTTATAAGATCGTTGATAAGATATCAGACTTTTACAAAGAACTCCGTATCGGCAAAGCACAACGTGATTATGACTTTACTGTAAAAAAAGTGGACTCAATGGACAAGATCCTGGACACGATTGACAAACAGGCGATCTACTTATTTAATACCACGCAGTTTGTTCCCTCCGAACGAATAGAATTTCAGATACCGAAAGAAAATCTTTCTTCATTGAAAGAACGTACTATGCGGCAGCGTGATGTGGCAGCCAATAACCGCGAAGAAGCTTTGTGGCGTCTGCAGAAGCAAACACCCATCATCAGTATACTCGACAAACCGGATCCTCCCTTTGATGTAAAAGAATCTTCTCCCGTATTTTTTGGAGTCATGGGTTTTTTCCTGGGATTGGTTTTGGCTGTAATCATTTTCAGTGGCGGATTGATCATCAAATACGCAGAAACCGAATTGCAGAAAGCTATTTTCAAAACGCCGGCTTCAACAGAAACCATTGAAATAAAAACAGAAACCGAACCACCGGTGATCACTGCATCATGATCTGCGGAATGCCCATTTGAACATTTCTTTCCAGGTAACTTTTTTACCGTACAGCAATATTCCTGTGCGGTATATTTTTGCGGCTAACCAGGTAGTAAATAAAAATCCTCCAATCAATAACAGCATCGAAAGGAATATCTGCCACATGGGAACGGTGCCCGAAGGAATTCTTCCCATCATAACGATTGGTGATGTAAAAGGTATAATGCTTCCCCAAAACATAGCCGGACTATCAGGATTTCCTGTGTTGGTGCTCATGATGATGAATCCAAAAACAAGCGGCATACTGATCGGCATCATCAAAGACTGCGCTTCCTGTGGATCTTCATTTACAACACTGCCAACAGCCGCAAACAACGATGCATAAAAAAGATAACCTCCTAAAAAGTAAAAGATAAAACAGGAAATGACCAACAGCCACGGTACCATGTTTGTCACCGTCGATTTGGTATTAAGAAAAGCCATCGCCATACTATTGCCGCTGCCCATTCCGGTAAGATTGCCGGCCTGTTGCATTTGCTGAAATTCATGTATTGATTCGTGCGGAATAAAAAATGTTACTGCAAATAATAAAGTCAGTATTAAAATAAGCCACAACAATAATTGGGTAAGACCAACGCATGCGATTCCAATAATTTTTCCCATCATTAATTGAAAAGGCTTAATACAGCTTACCATTACTTCCGCAATGCGATTCGTTTTTTCTTCCATCACGCCACGCATTACCATTGCTCCAAAAATAAACATCGTAATATATATGAGTATGCCACAACCAAAACCAATTCCTGATGTAACACCTGCATTTACATTTTCTGTACTCTTGCCGTTCCATTTTCTGTTTTCCAGTTCAGGAATGCGCGCCACTTCCTGATCAATGGAATCCAAAACTGCTTTACGGATATTACTTTGGATAAGTAATTTTTTTTCAAACGCTTTATTGATCTGACCTTCTATGTAGGATTTATTCCCGAGGCCCAACTGTTTTTTTGTGATGATAAGATATTGCCGCTTCACACTGTCGTGTTTAAAATCAAGTACACCATCATATCCTTTATCTAAAAAATTAAGTGTGTCTACGCCCGCTGCGAAATTGAAAATAATTTTGGAAGAATCCGTCTGCAGATTATTGCCAAATATTCCCGGGTCATTGATTACTGCAATTTTTTTATGACTCTCTTTCGCCTGGCTGGCAAAAAAGACACTTCCGAAAATAAAAAGCAACAATACGATCGGTAGTAAAAATGTACTGAGTAAAAAAGTCTTGTTGCGGACTCTTGTAACATATTCCCTTGTTATGACGAGTAATATCTTGTTCATAAAAAATAATTAATACTTTGATCAATTCACTTGCTGAAACTGTCTGCTGTTGGCTGTATTTTCTACCAGTTTAATGAAGATCTCGTTAAGTGATGGTAGTTTTTCATTGAACGAATGAATGGCAACCTCTTTCGATAAAAAATAACTGAGCACATCATTGGTGGTAGTGCCTGCATTCAGTTTGATCAGCAGTTCTTCGGGCTCATGTTTTACCACTTCAAAGATTCCGGTCATCAGGTGTTCGGCCATTGTATTGGCGCCAACACTGTAAATATTTTCTTTAAAGTCCTGCTTGATGCCTTTTACAGTTCCGTCGAGAATTTTTTTGCCTTTGTTCACCAGTACAATATGATCGCAGATCTCTTCTACCTGTTCCATCCGGTGTGTGCTGAAAATCACCGTGCTTCCGCCGGCAGCAAGATTATAAATCTCATCTTTAATAAGGTTGGCGTTTACAGGATCCAGTCCGCTGAAAGGTTCATCAAGAATAATTAATTTAGGATGATGGAGTACTGTTATTACGAATTGCAGTTTCTGGCTCATGCCCTTGCTGAGGTCTTCAACTTTTTTATTCCACCAGCTTTCCATTTCAAAGCGGGCAAACCAGTCTTTGATCTTTGCCATTGCCTCAATGCGGCTCAAACCTTTTAACCGCGCTAAATACAGGGCCTGTTCGCCAATCTTCATTTTTTTATAAAGGCCCCGTTCTTCGGGCATATAACCAATATAGCCCACGTCATTTACAGGATCAAATTTTTTACCGTTGAAAGTAATTTCTCCGGCATCCGGATAAAAAATTCCGGTGATCATGCGCAGCAAAGTGGTTTTGCCAGCGCCATTGGGACCCAGCAAACCAAAAATATTTCCCTGCTGAATATCAAAGCTGATATCATCCACCGCCTTTTGGGTGGCAAAATATTTTTTCAGGTTATGCAGTTCAAGAATGTTAGGCATGACAAAAGGTTTAACGTTTATTGGTTTAATGGTTTATCAAGTTAGCAAAGATTTTCAACCCAACAATTCAACAATGAAACAATTCAACAATAAAATAGATCATACTGTGAACTTTAAACCTTAAACCTCTTCAACCTTATCGCTTCAGCGATCCGCTCCCCATCCATTGCGGCACTTACGATACCACCTGCATACCCGGCGCCTTCGCCGCATGGATAGAGGTTGGCAAATTGCGGATGTAAAAGTGTATCATTATTTCTTGGAATGCGCACAGGGGAAGAAGTGCGGCTTTCTGTTGCTACCACTACAGCATCATTCGTAAAATAGCCAGGCATTTTTTTTCCAAACTGCACAAATGCTTTTGCGAGGGCGGTATAAATAAAGTCCGGTAATATTTTACCAAGTTCAACTGAATGTAATCCGGGCAGGTAAGAACAGGCAGGCAATGTGGGTGATAATTTTCCCTGACTGAAATCAACCATTCTTTGTGCAGGAGCTACCATTTTTCCGCCACCAGCGGTAAAACAATTTTCTTCCACCATTTGCTGAAATTTTAAAAACAGTAATGGATTCTTGATACTGGATGTCTTATCCAGGATGGAGTATCCAGCATCTTCTTCGCTCACTTGTACCACCATACCACTATTGGCATAGGGATTATTTCTTTTGCTGGGGCTCCATCCATTTACTACAATCTGCCCGGGTGCCGTTGCTGCAGGCGCAATAATACCACCAGGACACATGCAAAAAGAAAAAACACCCCTTTCATTTACCTGCTGCACCAATGAATACGAAGCCGGAGGTAAATGAATATCCCGGTTGCCGGAATGATACTGCGCAGTATCGATGAGTTGCTGTGGATGTTCAACCCGTACGCCCAATGCAAAGGGCTTAGGTTCTATTAATATTTTTTTGGAATGAAGTAATTTAAAAATATCGCGGGCGCTGTGCCCGGTGGCTAAAATAAAATCGTCTGCTTCAAAAATATTTCCATCAGCTGTTGCAACTGCTTTTATCTGATCATGCTCAGTTAAAAAATCAGTTACTTTTTTTTCAAATAAAAATTCAGCGCCGCAATCAGTGATCAGTTGCCGCATGGCAGTGATGATCTGCGGGAGTTTATTGGTGCCGATATGCGGATGTGCTTCGTATAA
>JBDUCW010000277.1:0-2545 GCA_040003235.1 Ferruginibacter sp.
TTACCTATGGGAAGTAAATGGTCGGGAGGCGCGGCAAAAATAGCTTCGATTCTGTGCCCGCCTTCAACCTGTAACATCTCAAGTTTAATGTGCGCTAATTCCATAAAAGCAATTTTTGCTTTCTTTCCATTGATATCAAACGTTTCTTCATTTTCTTTATTGAAACCTAAAATATCATGATACCATTTTTCTGATTGGTCAAGGTCTTTTACGGTAAAAGCAAATCCGTAAACCGTAACGTTTTGTAGTCCTTGTATTGCTTTTGAATTTTCCATCATAAAAGTTTATTTGTCAGATAATTTAATCCAGCGCCCAATGTTCTGTTGCATTTATTCATACTCATCAAAATTCATTTTAAGTTTATATATTTTAGAACGCCTGGCAAAAGATTCTCGTCGCAATTCTTAACTTACTTTTTATTTTTTAGATATTAACAAGTGGCGATGTTTTGCCTTAAAGAGCGTGCTTATGACAATCGAATAATAATTTTTAATTGCCAGGTATAAAATTAGTACAGATGTAAAAAAACTACTTGACTATGAAGTCCAGGTTACCTGACGGATTAGTTCAGATAGAAATTCAAATAAGATCAAGGAAATAATCAGCCCGGCAATAGAATTTAGGAGTAATGTATCTTCACAAATGCACGCGTTGGCTCCTAATTGACAAACATATTTGCTCACTGTTGTTAGTTCTAATCTGTAATTTCTTTCAGGTGCTTATAATTGGATTTTACTGTTTCCAGTACTTCTTCAAATTTTCCTCCCAACATCAGCTTAGTCATAGATAATGACATTCCTTTAATCATTTTAAGTTCAATTTTAGGTGGCATTGCAAGTGCATTCGTATCTGTGAACACATTTACTAAAACAGGGCCTTCAAATAAAAAGGCTTCTTTTAATAAGGTTTGTAAATTTTCCGGTTCATGGATATTTATTCCTTTGATGCCCATCGCCTCTGCTACCATTGCAAAATCAGGGTTAATCATATCGGTTTGCGAATCCATTAAACCCTGTACTTCCATCTCCAGTTTAACCATACCCAATGACCTGTTATTGAAAACGATTATTTTGATGGGCAGATTATATTGTTTGATGGTTGCCAGATCGCCCAGCAACATCGAAATACCTCCATCGCCACACATTGCAATAACCTGCCTGCCGGGGAAAGTGAAGGATGCACCCATGGCATGGGGCAACGCATTGGCCATGGAACCATGTATAAACGAACCAAGCATTTTCCGCTTCCCATTCGCTGAAATATAGCGTGAGCTCCATACGCAACACATACCGGTGTCAATAGTAAATATGGCATCGTCAGTTGCCAGTTTGTTTAATTCAAAGGCGACCGCCTCCGGGTGGATGGCATCTTTTTTACCTTTGTCCTGCACATATATATTTAAGTGCTCCTTTACTTTTTCATAAATATGCAACTGGGCATTTAAAAAACGGGCATCCGTTTTTTCTTTTAGAAGCGGAAGCAACGCATTGACAGTAGTTTTGATATCACCAAACAACCCGATATCAACCCTGGCTCTTCTGCCCAATCTTTCTGGCTGCGTATCAATTTGTACAATGGTTTTATCCTGCGGAATAAAGGGCACGTAAGGAAAATCGGTACCCAGCAATAATATCAGATCGCTCTCATGCATGCTGTGGTATGCAGGGGGCAGGCCAAGCAAACCTGTCATGCCTACTTCATAAGGATTATCGGGCTGGATGCTCATTTTGCCCCGAAATGAATAACCGACCGGAGCTTTAAGCAAAGCCGCAAGTTGCACTACTTCATCATGTGCGGCTGAAGCGCCAATACCGCAGAATATACATATTTTTAGATGGCTGTTTATTAAATGGGCAAGTGTTTGAAGATCTTCTTCCGCAGGCTGGATGATTGCTTTGGCGAAATAATTTTTATCAGATGAAATATTTTTCACTGCCTTTAATGCAGCCACATCACCAGGCAGTCCCAAAATTGCTACTCCCTTTCTTTGGATGGCATGTTGAATGGCGGCCTGGGCCATTCTTGGTACCTGCTGAGCCGTGTTGGCAATCTGATTATAATTGCTGCAATCATCAAATAATTTAATGGTATTGGTTTCCTGGAAGTATCCGCTACCGAATTCCTGCGTGGCACAAGTTGCAACAATGGCCAATACAGGCACCCCGGATCTGTGTGCATCGTATAGCCCGTTTAACAAATGAACATGCCCCGGACCACTACTGCCGGCACAGCAGGCAATGCCTGACAGTTCAGCCTCTGCTGCTGCTGCAAATGCACCAGCTTCTTCATGCCGGACATGAATCCATTGGATGATGCCATCAGTTTTCCTGACGGCATCATTGAATTCATTAAGACTGTCACCAGTTACTGCATAGATACGTTTAATACCTGCCTGAATTAATATTTCCACCAGTTGCTCTGCTACTTTCTTTCCCATAAATTATATTTTATATCAGTTACTTATTATGAATTTTGGCAGCCTGTTTTAACGGTGGATATTCTCAAATAATTTCTGTAGCCCGCAGCATTAATCTACACTTCAATC
>JBDUCW010000278.1:0-2541 GCA_040003235.1 Ferruginibacter sp.
CAGTAATTATGGTAAAAGTAATAAGGACAGTTAATAGCTTCTTCATAACGCAAAATAAGAATTGTTTTGTAAAAAACGGGCAAAGCGTTTATTTATGATGGCCGATTTGTTAAAAATAATCATTGATTTGTTTTTTCAATTCTGAGACCGGCACTCATGATATGCTGCAAAGGATTGTCCCGCATTGCCTGACCGATATAAAAATTATAAAGTCCGGGCTTTTTAAAGAAATTAGAATTTGCACTGATCAGTTTGCGTACTTCCCATATATCATCCATTCCGGTTCCTTCCCAACCACCGGCATCTATGCCAAGGGAAATATTGATCTTTTTGCTTTGGATACTGTCACCGGGCGCCTGCAGACCAACATCCAGCCATATATTATTATAACCATAGGCATCGGTATGGCGCAGCACAACATATACGTTATAGCTACTGTTGGTATCTTTTATGAGAATGCTGCCCGTAGCTTTATAATCAGACTTCCATTGATAATGCGGAATGACTGCATTCTTTTCATACAGATCTATCTGATTGCAGGAAGCAATCAGTAAAACAGCTACTGCAAATGAAATTGATAAGGATGTAAGTTTATTATTTACGTTCATATTGAAGATAGAAATATAAGAACCAGTGAACACAAAATAAGAAGTAATTAAATCCGGTGCCGTTTACATGCTCATTGCTTTAAAGTACATTCAACACAAGTTCTTTTGCTTTTTCCAGTTCATCCTTCATTGTTACCACACATTTCTGAATATCGGCATCGTAAGCCTTGCTGCCGGTTGTATTGATCTCTCTCCCGATCTCCTGCAAAACAAATGATAATTTTTTCCCTTTGCTTTCTTCAGCATCCTGCAACAGACTGATAAAATATTCGCAATGCTGCTTTAAGCGGATCTGTTCTTCATGGATGTCAATTTTTTCCATATAATAGATCAGTTCCTGTTCCAGGCGATTGGCATCATAATTTTCTTTTCCGGCATGTTCTTCCAATAACTGTACAATTTCTTCTTTGATGCGTATCATCCTTTTCGGTTCCAGTTTTAATATGGCTTCTTCCTGGAGATTAATATTACGGATACGTTTTGTAAGATCTTTTTCCATCACGGCACCTTCATCCAGGCGGTGCTGGTTCAGATTGTTCAACGCTTCATGCAATACTTTACTGAATTCAGTAAAATCATTTTCATTTAAAAAATCATTGGTAGGAGTTACAACTTCCGGCAGGCGGAGCAATGCACTTAAAACAGAATTCGTATCGATCTTTAATTCGCCGGCCAGTTTTTTTATCTGGATATAATAAGCTTTAATAAGATCTGTATTGATATTAACCGGCTTGGTGGTTCCGTTCTGCTTAATTGTCACCATACAATCAATAGTACCGCGTGATAATTTTTCCTGCAGAATTGTGCGGATATCAAATTCATAAGGCTTTAAGAGCGGTGGCAATTTCAACTGCATTTCAAACTGTTTGCCATTGAGCGATTTTACCTCAACCAGAAATGTTTTATCGTTCACAGTCTGTTCCGCCCTTCCGAACCCGGTCATGGATTTAAGCATGTATTTTTATTTTGTGCAAGATAACGGAAATACCAGTTAATGGCTCATGGTTGATGGTTGATGGCTCCATGGCAGATTTCAGAAATCAGTGGCTTTTTTCAATTCTCAACCCTTAATTTCTAATTCTTAATTATTGTAAACGTCCGGATTCAAAAGCTGCATTAACCGCTCAGGTTTATCGCATGGAACAAAACCGAACTGTGCATACAATCCATGTGCGTCTTTTGTTGCCAGCATCCATCTTCTCAAGTTCTGTAGTTCCGGATTCTTTATAATAAATTCCATCATCCATTTTGACAAACCTTTTCCGCGAAATGATGCCAGGATAAAAACATCCGCGAGATAAGCAAATGTTGCATGATCTGTAACAAGTCTTGCAAAACCAATCTGTTTTTCTTTTTCATACAATCCAAAACAAAATGAATGCTCAATACTTTTCTGAACTGTTGTCAGCGGAATATTTTTTGCCCAGTAACTTTCTTTGGATAAATAATTATGAATTACATCAACATTCAGTTTCGACTTATCAGAACTGATAATAAAATCATTTTTTATTTCCTGGTAAATGATCATTAAAAAAATTGTAGTGATTCAAAAAACAAAGCCCGGCTTTTGATTGCCAGGCCTGTTATATAGATGGGTTAGTAAGTACGCTGTGATGCTATTGCAATACAATATTAAAAAGAATTTTTGCTAACAAAAAAGATTTTCCAAAATATTTTATTCACATTTTAAATATGCGTGTGGATAATGGAACGGTTTATCATTGTTTTTTTTTCGCACTTCTTACGGATTGATTTTTAAAAAAAAATACTGAACAGGAAATAAAAAAATCATGATCAGCTGAAAGCATTGATTTCATTGACGTTTACAGTATTTTTTAAATTCTGCTCATTGATCATTGCTGTATAAAATTGTTATTGCTGCATTCAGTAATTTTATTCCTGCATTTAAAAACGGGTATGATTTTGCTCAAAA
>JBDUCW010000055.1:0-27541 GCA_040003235.1 Ferruginibacter sp.
CTGTATAAAAATTTCCATTCGGCGCGCCGATACCAATTCCTTTAATGCGCCCGGTGCCACCCGCTTTTGCGATCAGTATCGAAAGTTCTTTATACAGCTCATCAATAAAACTTTCAATGGTCGGATGTTTCTTTGTAGAGATCTCGCTGGAGAATAAAACATTTCCATCGCGGTTCACAATCCCGAACTTGGTGCCTGTTCCACCAAGATCGATGCCGATCGCGAGTTGCTCCAGAGCTGTTGCCATAAAATAAATTAAAAAGTCAGCCCACTGTGAATGAGCTGACAGGTTATTAAAATAATATTAATGTCCGCTACCGGTTCCTGAACTCAGTTCATCAAGATCAATGCCCTGGGTTTTCAATTCTGATTTGGCTTTGACGGCATAAAAGGCGAGAAAAAGAAAACATCCAATTCCAACAAAATAACACATGCTGATTCCGAGCCTGCTATCGGCAGCAAGATATCCTTGTAATACGCTGATAACACCACCACCCATGATCATAAAGATTAAAAAATTAGAACCTTCACTGGTATGTTTACCAAGACCGGAGATTGCCAGTGTGAAAATACATGGCCATAAAGTAGAGCAGAATAATCCAACACTGCAGAATGCATAAACACTTACCTGGTGATTGGGAGAAAAAATACCGATCAGCAAAGCAACGATTCCTATCAGACTAAAAATAAGTAATTGTCTCGCAGGATTTCCTTTGCTTGCGAAGTTGGCTGCGATCAAAACCAATATGACCAATGCATACACATAAAAAGGATCAAGATCATGTTTGGCTATTGCGTTCACTAATAAAAAAACACCGAAAGCGAGATAAGGCATCAGGAACTGCAACACTTTTTTTGTACTGCTTGATAATCCGAATGCACCGACAGCTGCCGTCCATCTTCCGATCATCAGGCTGGCCCAGAATAATGAAATATACGGAGCCGTTCCACTCGTAGGAGTATTCAATTTCTGTTTCATAAATTCCGGAAGGTTGGCCGCAGTACTCACTTCTACGCCAACATATACAAAAATAGCCAGCATGCCCAAGAGGAGCTGCGGATATTTGAAAGGAGACCCCCGATCGACCCATGATGTTTTAATAACAGAAGCATCTTCAGTATTGGTAACTAATTTATTGGGAACAGATGAAAAATAAAATATTGCGGCAACCACCAGAAAGGCCGCACCTAAAATCAGGTAAGGCGTTTTAACTGCACTGAGTGAACTTACAATTGTTGATGATACCGCACCAAAAATAGCGAGGTTCACGATCAACGGCCCGATGGTAGTACCAAAATTATTTACACCCCCAGCCATATTCAATCTTTGTGAACCAGTTGCCGCACTTCCCATATTAATTGCAAGCGGATTGGCTGCTGTCTGTTGCAAAGAGAATCCGAGACCGATGATGAACAGTCCTGAAATAAATAATGGAAATGATTCGGTGTTTGCTGCAGGAATAAATAACAATGTACCGATCGCAGAAATGATCAAACCGATACTTATACCATTTTTGTAACCGATTTTATTCAACAGATCCTGGCCAATGATCTTGCTTATCATAAAATAAAGCAATGCACCAACAGAATAAGCCACATAAAAAGCAAATGAAACCATTTGAGCCTGAACCTGGCTAAGATGTAATTTTTCTTTGAACACGGGTATCAGAACATCATTGCTGGCAGCAACAAATCCCCAGAAAAAAAACACACTGATCAATGTTCCAAACTGGCCCCATTTTGTTTTTTGTTCCATAAAATATATTTGATTTAATAGATGAAAATAGAATTAATTTTTAAACTATGATAAATTAGTTTTTATGCAAAGCATTTTTTTATTTGTAGTGAATTATCGTTAATTTGAATGCTGATACAGAAACTAATCAAGCATGTATGGAAATAATTCACGTGAGCGCTGAATGTTATCCCGTGGCAAAGGCTGGTGGACTTGGAGATGTAGTGGGAGCCTTGCCGAAATATCAAAATCAAATAGGACATATTGCCAAAGTGGTTTTACCAATGTACCGAACAAAGTTTTTGTATGAGAACGATTTTGAAGTGGTACATAAAGGTGATTTCGGAATGGGCATGTACCGTTTCAGTTATACCGTCATTAAAGAAACAACCAACACTTTAGGATTCGATCTTTACCTCGTTGATATCAATGGCCTGCTCGATCGTGAAAAAATTTATGGATATGATGACGACAGTGAACGCTTCACTGCTTTCCAGATAGCAGTGGTTGACTGGATCAGCAACTGGGAGCACCGGCCCGATGTGGTTCATGTACATGATCATCATACCGCACTCATTCCTTTTATGATGCAATACTGTTTCGCTTACCAGCATCTTGCATCAGTACCTACCATTCTTACCATTCACAATGCGCAGTACCAAGGATGGATGGACTGGAGCAAAGTAAGTTACCTACCGGCATGGGACAACTGGAAATGGGGTTCGCTGGACTGGAACAAGATGATCAATCCATTGGCAAGCGGTATCAAATGCGCATGGCGTGTAACGACTGTCAGTCCGAGTTATATGGAAGAACTTAAACACGACGCTAACGGTCTGGAAAATTTATTTGAATATGAACAGGGAAAATGTTCTGGTATATTAAACGGTATTGATAACAATGTCTGGGATCCTGAAACAGATACATTGATCCTGGATAATTATTCTATTGAAGATGCTGAATCAGGAAAAGCACTGAATAAAAAACAACTTTGCAGTGAATATGGCCTCGATGCTAGTAAGCCATTGATCGTTTTTATTGGGAGACTGGTAGGAGAGAAGGCCGCAGACCTGCTGGCACAAAGTATTTCAGATTCGTTGATCCACATGGAAGGCAAAATGAATTTTATGATATTGGGAAGCGGTGATCCGGTGGTAGAACAGCAATTGTCTGCCATGCGGAATAATTTTGTCGGCTATTATAATTCAACAATCGGGTATAATGAAAAACTCAGTCACCAGATGTATGCTGCGGCTGACTTCTTATTAATGCCCAGCCGTGTTGAACCCTGCGGCCTCAACCAGATGTATGCACTCAGGTATGGTACGATCCCGATTGTAAGAGCAACAGGTGGACTGAAAGATACCGTTGTTGATTTTGGCGAACCTGATGGATTCGGTATCTGCTTTAATAATGCGTCAATCTGGGATATTACTTATTCCATACATCGTGCTACAGAATTATATGCCGACACAGAAAAATTTACAGACATTAAAAAACAGATCATGGCAATTGATCATAGTTGGGAAAGCAGCGCCGGAAAATATATAGAAGTATATGAGCAGGCAGGAGCATCCCGCGGTTGATTAAAAAATAATCTTAATAAAATATTTCTTTACCGCCCGAAGAATTAAATTTACTAAACGATTGCAAAAAAAATATTTATGAATACCAGATCAGTTGTAGCAGTAATTTTAGGAGGAGGTGCAGGGAGCCGTCTTTATCCGCTTACAAACAGCAGAAGTAAACCCGCAGTACCCATTGCCGGCAAATACCGTTTGGTGGATATTCCAATCAGTAACTGCATCAACAGCAGTATCAACCGGATATATATTTTAACCCAGTTCAACTCAGCATCACTCAATAAGCATATTAAAAATACTTACCAGTTCAGTGCATTCAGTACGGGCTTCGTTGATATTCTTGCTGCGGAACAAACGCCGGATAACCCAACCTGGTTTCAGGGCACAGCAGATGCGGTGAGACAGGGTTTGCGCCATATCGGTAATAATGAATTTGATTATGTACTCATACTCAGCGGCGATCAGTTATACCAGATGGATTTTTCAGAGATGATCGACAACCATGCAAAACTGGGCGCTGATATTTCGATTGCCACCATTCCTGTTGGTGACCGTGAAGCTCCTGAATTCGGAATATTAAAAGCAAATGAAGAATCACATATTACTTCTTTTATAGAAAAACCTAAAAAAGAATTATTGCCTGAATGGGTAAGCGAAACGGGTGATGAAATGAAAAAGCAGGGAAGAAATTACCTGGCTTCTATGGGGATCTACATTTTCAACCGCAAGTTATTATTCGATCTTTTGCATGACGATAAAAACAACGCGACCGATTTTGGTAAAGAGATTATTCCGTCTTCCATCAATCATCACAAGGTGATCAGTTACCAGTATGATGGTTACTGGACAGATATCGGAAATATTTATTCTTTCTTTGAAGCTAACCTGGCATTGACACTTGATATTCCTTTATTTAATTTATTTGATAATAATAAGATTGTTTACAGCCGTGCCCGTATGCTGCCGCCGGCAAAGATCAGTGGTACCACACTGGAAAAAACAATTATTGCAGAAGGCTGTATTATTCACGCAAGTCGTGTAGAGAACAGCGTGATCGGAATCCGCACCAGGATCGGCAGCGGTACTACCATTGTGAGTACTTATATCATGGGCATCGATTATTATGAAACGCTTGCTGAAATAGCGCATTCAACAGAAAGAGGTATTCCCAAACTGGGTATTGGTGACCGTTGTTATTTCAAAAATGTGATCGTGGATAAGAACTGCCGCATTGGAAATGATGTGCGTATAAATGGTGGACCACATCTTCCAGACAGCGATCATTCATTGTATACTGTGAAGGATGGAATTGTGGTGATCAAGAAAGGCGCGATTGTACCCGATGGTTTTGCGCTGTAATTTTTTTTAATTTTTAATTTTTAATTAATACAGGCTAAGCAAATTCACTATCGATGCCCCGGTCTGGTCTCCGGCCAACCGGAATATAAAATAGAAGCATTCTGATTGGAGAATGTTTTTTTATTGTACTTTTAGCGATGTGTATCTTTTACACAATGTTGATTTAATTTAAACGATTGTTATGTCAGAAACCAGCAGTTTGCAAAAACCAAACCTCAGCCTGTCTCAGATCATTAATATGAGCGTAGGCTTTTTCGGTATTCAGTTCGGCTGGGATCTTCAGCGCGCCAACATGGGACCTATTTATGAACACCTTCATGCAAACGCCGACAGGATTCCTTTTTTATTTTTAGCAGCACCGTTAACAGGACTATTAGTGCAGCCTGTTATTGGTTACATGAGCGACCGAACATGGTCGCCAAGATGGGGAAGAAGACGGCCGTACTTTATGGTTGGTGCCATAATGAGTACGATAGCATTAGTTTTCATGCCACACAGTTCCGCCTTATGGATGGCTGCGGGATTATTGTGGGTGATGGATGTGTTTGGAAATGTAACCATGGAACCATTCCGGGCATTTGTTGCAGATAAATTAAATGAAGGACAGCGCACCAAAGGATTTGTGATGCAGAGTTTAATGATTGGATTAGGCGGTAGCATTGCATCTTCATTGCCGTGGATGATGACCAATGTATTTAAATTAAGTTCAACAGCAGCCAGCGGAGTTATTCCTGACAATGTAAAATGGAGTTTTTACATCGGTGCATTCTTTTTTATAGCAGCAGTGATGTGGACTGTTTTTACAAGTAAAGAATATCCGCCCCAAACATTCGATACTAAAAGTGAAACACCTGTAACAAAAAAAGGTTTCTTAGGAAAAATAATTGATGCCGTTAAAGAAATCCTTGACGCGATTAAAAAAATGCCGAAGCGAATGAAAATATTGTCGCTCGTTCAATTCTTCACGTGGCCAGGTTTATTCTTAATGTGGTTTTATTACAATACTGCCGTGGCGAGAAATGTTTTTCATGCGACCAGTGAAACAGACGTTTTGTATGGAGAAGGAACGAATTTCGGTGGACTCACATTGGCTTATTATAACGTGATCACTTTCCTTTTTGCATTTATACTTCCTTCCATTGCAAAAAAATACGGAAGAAAAGCAACGCACAGTTTGTGTTTATGTGCCGGAGCCATTGGATTGATCAGCGTTTCATTCGTCACAAATAAATACATGTTATTTGGCTGTATGACAGGTGTTGGTATTGCATGGGCAAGTATTTTATCAATGCCATACGCGATGCTGAGTGGTGTTTTACCGGAGAATAAAATTGGTGTATACATGGGAATTTTTAATTTTTTCATTGTACTGCCTGAAATAATTGCCTCACTGGGTTTTGGATGGATTATGAAAAATGTTTTGCACAATGATCGTCTGGCTGCTGTTCAGATTGGCGGAGTACTAATGATCATTGCCGCAGGTTTATGTTATTTCCTCATCAAAGAAAAAGACTAGCATGAAACGCTCACTCTTTATTTTTTACTTTTTACTTTTTACTTTTTATTGCAGCGCACAAAGCAGTCTCAAAGTCTATCCAACCAATTGGTGGGTAGGCATGAAGCTGAATAAAATTCAGTTGATGATCCATGAAGAAGATACTTCTAAGATCATCGCGGTAGATAAACTCGTTATAAATTCTTCATCAGCTGATCTGAAAATAATAAAAGTAAACCGCGTAGAAAACAGGCGATACATTTTTGTCGATGTTGCGATTGCAGCAAATGCAAAACCGCAGATTATAAAAATTTCTTTCGGCGGTGTCGTACCAAATGAATGGCGATCGTTGATGTTTGAATTAAAAACCAAACGTTCCGGTAACGGAAAAATATTTGCGCAGGGCGTTACTTCTTCTGATCTCGTTTACCTCATCATGCCTGACCGTTTCAGCAACGGCGATAAGAACAATGATAAAATCCCTGGAATGCTTGACCAGAGCCTGAACCGCGATACCGTATTCAACCGCCATGGTGGCGACCTGAAAGGTGTTCAAAATCATCTGGATTATTTAAAAGATCTGGGTGTTACAACGGTATGGCTTACCCCGGTCATTGAAAATGATATGCCCAGGCGAACCGAACATGGCTATGCTTTTACCAATCATTACCAGGTAGACAAACGCATTGGTGGTAATGATGCCTATAAAAATTTAGTGGATGCAATTCATGCAAAAGGAATGAAGATCATCCAGGATGCGGTATATAATCATGTTGGTATCAAACATGTTTTCATTAAAGATATGCCCATGAAAAACTGGGTGCATCAATGGCCGAAGTATACAAACACCACTTATAAAGATCAAACCATTTTTGATCCGCACGGCGCAGCAATGGATAAAAAGAAAATGACGGATGGCTGGTTCGAGCCCAACATGGCCGATCTGAATGAAGAAAATCCTTATGTTGCAAATTTCCTCATCGAACATGCTGTCTGGAGTGTGGAAGAGTTTGGCGTGGATGGCTGGCGCATTGATACCTACAGTTACAACAATCTTGAATTCATGAACCGTTGCAACCAGGCTTTGTATGATGAATATCCGAACATCAGTTTATTCGGTGAAACATGGGTGCACGGTGTTCCCAATCAAAGTTATTTTGCACAGAATAATTACAATATTCCTTTTAAAAGCAACCTGCAGGCAACGACAGATTTCCAGTTATTGTTTTACGGAATACAGGAAGCACTTACAAAACCTTTCGGCTGGACAGATGGTGTAAATAAATTGTATACCACTACAGCGCAGGATTTTGTTTATAAGGATCCGATGCGGGAAGTAATTTTTTTAGACAATCATGATCTGCCGCGGTTTTATTCTGTACTGAATGAAGACACTGCAAAATATAAAATGGCCTTTGCATGGCTGATGACATTCCGTGGCGTTGCGCAAATGTATTATGGCAGCGAAATTTTAATGGCCGGACTAACGTCACCGAATGATGGCCAGGTAAGAAAAGATTTTCCGGGAGGATGGGAGGGTGATGCTGACAATAAATTTACGGCTGCAGGAAGAACAGCAAAAGAAAATTCCATTTTCAATTATATAAAAACACTTGCGAATTTCAGAAAAAATTCTTCGGCCATAAAGACAGGGAAACTGATGCAATATGTGCCGGAAGATGGCGTGTATGTTTATTTCCGGTATGATGCAAAACAAACAGTCATGTGTATTTTTAATCAGAACGATGGCGAAAAAGAAATTGATCTCAACCGCTTTGACGAAAGGACAAGTGGCTTTACAAAAGCAACAGATATTATTTCCGGTGAAACAATTTCAGTGGCTGGTAAAAGGAAAATTGCAGGAAAGACACTGACTGTTTTTGAATTGAAGAATTAATTTGAAAATTCTTCATTCGTTTTTGTATTTTATTTCCTCCCGATAATTATCGGGACAAAATCAATATTTTGGCTTAGCTATATTTTCACTTATTCATGTGGAGAAGGAAGGCTCATCCTCTTTTCTGTTCTGATCATGCAGTTACAACATGTAAATTATTAATCCCATAAATCTGCGAATCTGACAAATCCAAATTCAGACAATGCACATCATGATAAATATCCAGACCTGATGAGCCTTCCCACAAAATATGATTGCTGATAAAACTGATAAGTCAAAAAAATAATTTCTGATTAGACAACCTGAATTGTAACTCACCTCCAAATTCCTAAATTTTGATCATGTTTTTTTGGCGGGAAGGCGATAAGAATGCCTGCAGGCGAGACAGAGTAGTTGATATTTTTTTAAATCCGTTACGTTTATTTATTGATGGACTTTCTTCGATACTCAAAACAGGATATTTGCTGGAACAAACTTCCCTCTCTTTTGGAGAGGGATTGAGGGTGAGGTCTTCAAATCAGCAAATATCTTCCTGAAATCTAATTCCATTTAAAGCAAGTTCTTCTAACACAGGTTCATAAATTTCTTTGTCGATCGGAATACGCAAACCTGTTTCTTTTATTTTCCCATCAAGAATTAATTTGGCCGCAATGCCCAAAGGAAGTCCTACTGTTTTGGCCATAGCAGTGCGCAGACTGTCTTCACCTTTTACAATCAATGAAGATTTTATTGCAAATCTTTTTCCATTGATGATGTATTCAATTTCGTGCAGCATCACGATCATGTCTTTATCCTGTGGTTCCATGACGAGTTTTGTTTCCAGTAAATACTGCAGAATATCGGCTGACGATCCTGCAGCCGAAGGAACATTTGTTTCCTCAAAAAAACCCAGGAAAGAAAACAGTGATCTATTTTCTTCTGTTACAAAATCTGCAATTGGCGCAGACCATTTTTTATAAGTTAGGCCGGAAACATCGATTGAATTTTCGCTGGTAAGATTGGTTCTGGCTATCAGATTCCAGGCTTTGCAGAAAACAGGATACCGAAGCGTTGTTCGGATAAATGTGCTGGCATCTTCCAGGTGATATAATGGAATATAACTCAGCGAATCGCGGTTCGGATAAGTGGCCAGCGGTTTCAGTCCGTCAATATTTATTACAGAACTGTCGCTGAAAATTTGCCGGTAAGAAATTTCACGTACCACATTTTCATCTTTGTAAACAGCGCCGCTTTTTCCTGCAAGTACAATATTGCGTGGGTTCCAGCTGATCTTATAATGCCAGGGATTATTATCACTTTCCGGCGCTATCAATCCACCGCAGTGGCTTTTAAAAGAAGTGACCGTCCCACCTTTTGATTTGATATCATCAATCATCTTCATGGCACTCATGTGATCAATACCGGGATCCAGTCCCATTTCGCATAAAAACAATAATCCCTTTGATTCAATTTCAGCGCTTCGGTCTTTTAACTTTTCATCCACATAAGAAGCCGTGAGCAGGTCTTTAGAAAATTCAAGGCAATCTTCCGCAACAATAACATGCAGGGCAGGAGGCATCATTGAAATAACGATCGTAGCTTTTTCAACGAGTGCTTTTCTTTCAATTGAATTATTGATGTCAAGCGATATGGCTTCCGTAGCGGGATGATGATTTGTCTTGGCAAGGATCTGTTCGCGGTTAACATCGGCAATAATAATTTTCCAGTTATTATTTTCAGCGCCTGCAATGAGATAATCAATTAAAACGGTGGCAGATTTACCGGCACCAAAAAGAAGGATTGTTTTCAAACAGAATTATTTTAAAATGGCTTTGGCAACTTTGGGATCAACAATAATGGTATCATGTTCAAAATCGAGTTTAATGCGCCATTTCTGTAAAGTATTGGCGCCGAGGATGGCATCTTCAGATAGTCCGGGAATGACCATAAATTCATCACTCATCCGGATATCATTGTAATAAAAATCAAGCGTTACCCGAAATTCAATTTTGAGATAACTGCCGGTTGCAGCCGTTGCTACTTCAAGTACACGCCACATCTTTTCGGGACTTGCAAGTTGTTCAGCATATTCCGGGCTAATACAGGAAAAAGTTGCGCCTGAATCAATCAACGTATAAATAACAGCTTCGTCTTTTGAACCTTCGTAACGTAAAGGAATTTTCAATATTGACATGTTTGTACAAATTTAATCAAAGTTCGGCAAAGACATTCTGCACAACATGGTATAAAAGCTGATTTTACAGATGAAAAAGACAGTTATTATATGGTGAAATCAGGGACGTCCCGGTTTAAAAACATTACCCACAACCTTCAAAAAAATGTTAGTAAGTAAGCGGCTTAAAGCCTTGATTTCACAAGGAAAAGCAGCTGATTTTCGTTACATTTGCGTCCCGTCATTTTTTGGGTAAAAATCATATGGACAATTTAGAAAATCAAGATGAAAATGCCAGTACGAACAGGGGTAAAATAATTCCGGTTAATATTGAGGAACAAATGAAAACTGCTTACATCGATTACAGCATGAGTGTAATTGTTGGCCGGGCTTTGCCGGATGTAAGGGATGGATTAAAACCTGTTCACCGCCGTGTGTTGTATGCGATGAATGAATTGGGCATGAGCTACAATAAAGCTTATAAAAAAAGTGCGAGAGTTGTGGGAGAGGTACTGGGTAAGTATCATCCGCATGGCGATGCATCCGTATATGATACGATGGTTCGCATGGCGCAGGACTGGAGCATGCGATATACATTGATCGATGGCCAGGGTAATTTCGGTAGCCAGGATGGAGATCCACCGGCAGCTATGCGTTATACGGAAGTCCGTATGCGCCGCCTAGCCGAAGCCATGATGGATGATATTGAAAAAGAAACAGTAGACTTCCAGCTCAACTTTGATGACAGTCTTGAAGAGCCTACAGTGCTTCCAACAAAAATTCCACAGCTTTTATTAAATGGCAGCAGTGGTATTGCAGTAGGCATGGCAACGAACATGATGCCCCATAACCTCAGTGAAGTAATTGATGGTTGCATCGCTTATGTTGATAATAAGGATATTGAAATAGAGGAGCTGATCAAATATGTTAAGGGCCCGGATTTTCCAACAGGCGGAATTATCTATGGATTTGAAGGAGTAAAAGCTGCATTGCACACTGGTCGTGGAAGAGTGGTACTTCGTGGTAAAACAAATATTGAGACAACCAAAAACGGTCGTGAAAAGATTGTCATTTTTGAAGTTCCTTACCAGGTAAACCGCGATACACTTACCGCAAGGATTGGTGAACTGATCAATGAAAAAGTAATTGAAGGCATCAGTGATGTTAACAATGAAAGCAATAATAAAGAAGGAACCAGGATTGTCGTGGAACTGAAAAAAGATGTAGTTGCACAGGTTGTAATTAATCAGTTGTTCAAACATACTGATCTGCAGACTTCTTATGGCATCAACAATGTTGCATTGGTAAGAGGCCGGCCAAAGATCTTTAATGTAAGGGAACTGATTGTTGAATTTATTGCGTTCCGTCATGAAGTTGTGGTGAGACGTACGCAGTACGAATTACGCAAGGCAGAAGAACGTGCTCATATCCTGGAAGGATACATGATAGCACTCGATCATCTTGATGAAGTGATTGCACTGATCAGGAATTCTGCAACTCCTGATATTGCCAAAGAAGGATTGATAAGTAATTTTGGAATGAGTGAGATCCAGGCAAAAGCCGTACTGGAACTGCGTTTACAGCGTCTCACAGGAATGGAGATAGAAAAAATTAAAGAAGAACATGCAGAGATCATGAAACTGATCGCTTACCTGAATGAAATATTAAACAATGAAGAGCTCCGGTATTCAATCATCAAAACAGAACTGCAGGAAGTAAAAGATAAATTTGGTGACGCTCGCAAATCTGAAATTGTTTATGCAGATGATGAGATCAATATGCTGGACCTGATTGAAGATGAGGATGTTGTTGTAACCATTTCAAATCTGGGTTATATCAAAAGGACTTCTTCAGATGAATACCGCCAGCAACGCAGGGGCGGTCGTGGCGCCAAGGGCAGCAGTACCAGGCAGGAAGATTTTATCGTTCATCTGTTTGTTGCATCCACCCACCATACCTTATTGTTTTTTACAGAAAAAGGTCGCTGCTTCTGGCTGCCGGTGTATAAAATTCCGGAAGGAGATAAAACCAGCAAAGGAAGGGCATTGCAGAACATGATCCAGATCCCACCGGATGATTCAGTCAGGGCAATTATTGATATAAAGAATTTTGATGACAAGGATTATGTAAACAGTCATTACATTGTTTTATGTACCAAGCAGGGCATTATTAAAAAGACAGACCTGGCAGATTTCAGCAGGCCAAGACAGAATGGTATCAATGCCATTACTATCAACGAAGGTGATCAGTTACTGGAAGCAAAACTTACAGATGGTAATTGCGAGATCATGATGGCAGTAAAAAGTGGTCGTGCAATACGTTTCCCGGAAGAAAAAGTACGCTCGACCGGTCGCGGTGCAATTGGTGTATTCGGAATTGAAGTAGATGATCAGAAAGATGAAGTGGTGGGTATGATCTGCATCAGCCGGGATGATAAAAGCAAGACGGTAATGGTAGTAAGTGAAAAAGGGTTTGGTAAAAGAACAGCACTGGTAGATGAAGATGGCGAGGAAGTTTACCGCATTACCAATCGTGGTGGAAAGGGTGTCCGTACAATGAATGTAACTGAAAAAACAGGGCGTGTAGTTGGATTGCTGGACGTAAGTGAAACAGAAGATCTGATGATCACCTGCGTAAGTGGTGTCACTATACGCATGAGTGTAGCCGGCATCCGTCCTCAGGGCCGGGCTACCCAGGGAGTAAAACTGATACGTCTGGATGAAGGAGATGAGATTGCAGCAATTACCAAACTGGATGAACCTATTGAGGACAGTGAGATTGTTGAACTTCCCGAAACCGGAATTCCCGGTAACGATTCTGTGAATGATTCTACTGAAGAATCTACTTCTCCTGAGACAACTGAATAATTCAGTTTCAATAGTTTAAATAATGTACCGGCAATAAAATAAGAATTTATTTTGTTGCCGGTTTTTTAATGTATATTCATGACAAATAAAAAACCAGCTATTGCAGATAGCCGGTTAATAAAGTTTGTTCAAGATGTGTATCTGTCAATTATATAGCAGAAACTCAAAATGTTTTTGAGTTGTACAATTGGCTACAGTCTCATTAGCTGTTTTGCTTGGTACTACTCACTGAATAAACACAAGATAAATTGTTGGCACACTTTAAAAGAAGTGTGCCATTCTTGTGTAATAGAGGCGGAAGCTTTCAGTTCTTTACTTAACATAATATTAATTATAAGAATAAAAGCTAACACTCCGTACACTGTTGTAAGATAAGGTAACTATCTTACAAAGGCACCTGCTTTACTACGATTTTTTTAAAGTGATTTGATTAAGACAATTTATAAATGATAAATCAATCCTGGTAATAAACGTCCTTCAAAATATTGAACAGTTAATGCAACCGGATGTTGCTTTTGTTTTTCCCCGTTTTTGATCCTCGCATACCTGTGATAATTATTAGTAATTTGCCGACCGGTTAAATAACCCAGGGCTGAACCAACAAATACGTCGGTGATCCAGTGTTTATTTTCAGTAAGCCTGCTCAATGCAATCAATGTGGCGGCACTATATGATACAACCGGCACCCAGGGTCTGTCCCGGTATTCCTGTGCGAATACAGTTGCAGCAGCAAAAGCAACTGCAGCATGTCCTGAAGGAAAAGATCCATTCAGCTTTGCCCCATTTACATCACGTAATGTTTTTGAGAACGGCCCATGGAAAGTTGGATTGTTTGTTTTGGTAACTGCGTCATAATAATTAGGCCTTTGCCGGCCGGTTAAAAACTTTAAAACAGTTTCAGAAAGACCGGCAGTCACATAAGCCTGTGTTGCAAGTAATGTTGTGGTCTTTAATTTCTGGTCTTTAAAAATAAAACTATAAGTGCCAAGGGCCGCAAGTGTGTAAGCTTCATACAAGCCGCCAACTTTTGTAATGAAGCTGCTTGTATTGATGATTGTCTTGTGATCTGTAGTGATATTTATCGCAAAACGATTTACTGGTTTGTCTGCAAAGGATAAAGCAGTCGTAAATACTGCAAATTCTGCAAATCTTACCCATCCTCTTTTACTGGTATGAAATGGAGTAGTGAATTGCTGTTTTATATTACTTCCCAGTAAAATAAAATAAGTAGACGGAGTGAGATTTGTATTTTCTGTATACGCTTTCGGATTAATGTTGTTGGGTTTGTCCGGATTACCGGAATCTTTTTGCTGAAGACTGTCCAGTTTTTTAATCAATGTATCGGCTTGGGCCGGAACCTGCGCATAACTTATAAAAGGAAATATCAAAACGATTGCTAGTAATTTTATCCTGCCTTTCATTCTTAAAATTTATTCTGTGATTTATTCTTTTTTGATTCACGAAAAATATGCGTGAAATCTGTGTTTTTCCTGAAGAAAAAACTGAACAGAATATTACTAAAAACGTGCCTGAAAAGCTGATGGATAAAAGATTACAGCGGATTATTGAGAAATATAATTTTTTAAATGAGCTATCGTTTCCTGTTGTGAACGGATAACTGCAGTAACGATATCGCCGATAGAAATAATGCCTTCTACTTTTTCATTTTCAACAACAGGTAAATGACGGATTTTTTTTCCACTCATTAACTCCATACAATATTCAATGGAATCATTTTTAGTAACGGTAATTACTTTTTCCGTCATTATTTCTTTTACAAGTGTAGTTCGGGATGATCTTTCTTTTAAAACAACCTTGCGGGCGTAATCCCTTTCGGAAAGTATACCTTTCAGTTTTTCATCTTCCATTACCAGCAATGCACCAATGTTTTTTTCTCCCATTACTTTAATGGCTTCGTAAACTGAAATATCCGGTAATACAGAAATAATAATACTCTCCTTCGATTTTAATATATCGGCTACTGTAACCATAAGCGTTGTTTGTAATGTAATATAATAAATTATTGGCAGGATTAATTGTCAGCTTAATAAATTAAAAGTTCAGTATAATACAAATAAAAAATGCAAAAGTGCTAACTTCTGCATTCATCAAATCCTGTCTGCTGTATTTTTTCCCGGCTGCTGATTATTAATTTATTTTATTGCTGACGATTTCTCCATCTTCTGATCAGGCCTCCGAACAATTTCGCCCCGCTTGATCGTAGCTTATCAGTATTTATTGCAACCGCATTGGCCACACCTACTTCCACAACTGTTCCCAATATTTTTTTAATGATATTACTTGATTTTCCAACTAACATATTTTTAGAAAACAAGCCTGCTCCCACACCAACTGCGGCGTTTATTACTTCAGCTCCTACTTTGGAACCGCTGATACTACGAAATGCATTCTTTATGATGTTAACCGGTTTTAAGCTTTCCGCAGTTGCATGAAATTGCTCCACCAATAATTCTTTCTCCTCTGCTTCTCTCGCCTTTAACCTTGTAATTGCAGCCTCCAGTTCCTGGTGATTGGTAATTTGCATAATAAATCAGTTCATCATTTTTTTGATAAGGGAATTTATCACAGGCTTTTGCAGTAAAGTGCGTCGCAATGCATATACAATAAGCGCAACAAGACCATAAAATGCTGCCATGATAAAAAATCCATAATACATTTTTCCTAAACATTCTCCAATCCAAAGCGCAACACCTATATTCAGCAGCGTTATAAAGAAGATAAGAATAATAGTAATGATCAGCCTGGAAGCAAGTGATGAAAAAACCTGTGATGATTTATTTACAGCCTGCAACTTATAAAGTTCCACCCTTGTTTCCAGGTAATCTCCTGCCCTTTCAAACAATGCATGAACAGAATCTAGATGATTTTCCATATAATTATTTTGCGCTGGAATTTACTTTTAATGTAATCAGGATAAAGCATTTTTAGCGTCTGCCCTCATATTCGCAGCTTTATTCTTTCCTCTTTCAACCATGTTCTCTGCTTCATCGGCAGCATTATCAAAATGCGCAGCAATGCTGTCTACCAGATCATTCACTTTATCCTTTACTGAATCTTTCAGATCAGATCCTTTTTTCATTATTTTTTTTCTTGTATTGGTTCCTTTATCAGGTGCGAATAATACACCCAGGATAGCTCCTGCCGCTGCACCGATCAATACTCCTGTTACAATTTTTCCTGAACTCATGATATTTTATTTTATTGGTTTATTAAATGAATGACCTGCTGCTATATTCTAAAACACTGCCAAATTTGTAAATGGTTACCCTTCCTGCTGTAATCAAGCGCCACATGACTTTATAAAGGATAAGAAATCTTCTTTTTATTATTTTAAAAAATTCAGACGAGTACTTTTTTCCCCAGGTGAGGAATAATATATATGACCCTGTTTTATTGAATTCAAGTCAGTATGCTACTTTATTCACCTAATGACATTTCAAAAAAATGGCACAATAATATAATAACCGAACACGGGTGCTTAATTAAAAACTCTAAATTTTTTTTATGAAAAAAAATCTTTTGCCTTTCTTAGCAGCGTTCTGTCTTATACTGTCCTTAAGTAGTTGTGAAGCAATAGCCGGAATATTTAAAGCAGGCGTGTGGGTAGGTGTATTAATTGTTGTAGCGGTGATTGGTCTGATTGTTTTCGCTTTATCAAGACGGTCAAAGTAATACAGTTGGTTTTATAATAACAAGAGGTGTTTTTAGTAGCGCCTCTTTTTTTATAAATAAAAATACCTGCTCATTGAACAGGTATTTTTATTTATTGTAAGGCAATAATTAATTAAAGTATCTTCTTAAGGTCCATGCAATCGTTTCATGGTCTTCCATCAGGTTTGTCAGGAAATCTGCAGTGCCCTTATCTTCAAATTTTTCGTCACATTCATCTATTTTTTTTCTGAGCGTTACTATCACTTTTTCATGATCGTTTAATAACTCTTTTATCATTTCTGTTGATGAAGGATATTTTCCAGGGGCTTCTTTAATGCCTGACAGGGAAATAAATTCTTTCATCGTTCCAATCGCTGGAGATCCCAGTTTATTAATGCGCTCTGCTATTTCATCAATGGCTTCTTCAAGCTGCTTGTACTGGTTCTCAAAAAGTTTATGAAGCTCCATAAAGCTTTCCCCTTTTACATTCCAGTGAAATTTTCTTGTCTTAGTATATAGCATCATAGCATCTGCCAGCACTTCGGACAATGAATCTGTAACTCCTTTTAAATTCTTTTTTGAAATACCAATATTTGGTTCCATAATGTTTGTTATTGTTGTAAATAATAAATTACTTTAACTTTAATGCGCACTCAACAAATCAACATTTATACCATTATAAACTGGCTTGATTTTTAGTGTTTTTGTACAACAAATTTATAAACTGCGCATTTTTTTCTACAGTATTAATTTTTCAACCACAATTATGATCTCTTTGCTAAAGTCACTGAAACTTGATTTCCGCATTAAAGTCGGATATGGCGCAGCATTTATTCTGCTGCTGATATCTTACATACTTACTTTCTATGCCAATAAAAACCTGATGGAACAATCCAAAGGGATTGTGCATACCAATAAGCTTATTACACATCTCACAGAACTGGTCTCTTATGTAAAAGATGCAGAAACAGGAATAAGAGGGTACTTTATCCGAAAGGATGAAAGTTTTCTTGAGCCGTATACCGCAAGTATTCCGTTGGTTAACAAAACGTTCAATTTATTAAAAGATGAGACAAAAGACAATACCGAACAACAGATCGTTTTGTATAAAGTGAAAGCGCTCATTGATCAAAAATATGATGTCCTCAGCAAGGCCAGAATTAAATTTGATGAGAATGGTAAGAAACTCAATGACTCATCGCTTAAAACAGTTCCTTCCGGGAAATTACTTATGGACAGCATCCGGACGAATATCAATTTCATGATCACAAGGGAACAGGATTTTCTTGCCCGGAGCAATACTGTTTTAAATGAACGCTATATTGCTATGAATGTGATCATCATCACTTCACTGGTGCTCGCCTTCTTATTTGCTTTATTTGGATTGATTACTTACCTGCGGGAAAAAAATGCCCGCAAAATAGCCGACCAGAAAGTAAGTGAATACCAGGTTCAGCTTCAAAAACGCATAGAAGAACTGGATGTTGCCAACAAAGAATTAATGCTGATGCGCCGCACCGAAAAATTTGCTGCAACCGGAAGAATCGCCCGCACCATTGCACACGAGGTACGCAACCCGCTTACCAATATTGATCTCGCCGTTGGCCAGATAAAATCCGAAATGTCTGACACAGACGAATCTCTTTCGATGCTCTTTGATATGGTGAGCAGAAACAGCAGGCGCATCAATCAACTGATCACAGAATTATTAAATGCAACACGTTTTGTAGAACTGGCTTACCGCCCTTCTTCCATCAATACAATACTTGATGATGCGCTTGAACTTGCCCGTGACAGAATTGAACTCAATCATATTCAGATAAAGAAAGACTATGGCCGGCACATCCCTGAAATAGCCGTTGATCCTGACAAGATTAAAATTGTTTTTTTAAATATTATTGTCAATGCAGTAGAAGCAATGCGGCCAAATGAAGGTATTCTCAGTATCCGTACCCATTCAGAAAATAATCTTTGCATTGCTGAAATAAAAGATAACGGTATTGGTATGGATGCTGCATCGCTCGGCAATTTGTTTGAACCTTATTATACTACCAAATCAAAGGGCAATGGCCTTGGGCTTACCAATGCACAGAATATTATTCTGAATCATAAAGGTAGTATCAATGTAGAAAGTAAAACAGGAGAAGGAACCAGGTTCATTATTAAATTTAATACAGAAGAGATCATTCAACCTTAACTACATTTTTTTTGGGTTTGGGCTTTACTTTTTTTATCTGACCATAAATTCTGCTTTTCCTCGTTCCGGTAATATCATCTCCCAGCAACATTCCCCAATGTTTCATGCCGTCAATCCGGTCGAATATTATTTTTAAAATTGCAATAGTTGGAAGGGCCAGAAAAATTCCTGACAATCCCATGAGTGTGCCGCCGGCCACTACCCCGATGATGGTGATCAGCGCATTGATCTTTACTTTGGAACCTACAATCCGCGGCATAAGAAAATTACTGTCGATAAAATGTACAATGGCAAATGAAACGACGATCCATGCAATATCACTCGTATGCGAAGACGTTGTGAGTGTTACCAGAACTGCAAAGATGGTCCCCGTAAAAATGCCGATATAAGGAATGATATTCAGCATTGCGGCAAACACACCAAGAAAAACACAATACTTTATTCCGAGACAAAATAAAATGATAGAATTGGCTGCCGCTACGATCGCCATTTCAATCAATAAACCCGTCATGTAATTTTTTACTACCCCTTTTGATTCTGTCAGAATTTCCTGTAATGGTATTGTTGTATTTTTCTGAAATAACTGGAACAGAAATGAGAGAAGCATAGGCCGGTAATACAGCATCAAAAAGCTGTAAATGCTTACCAGCACTATCATGAACAATACCTGCGTAAGCGAGGTGAAAGTATGCCCGATATAAAAACCGCCGGTAGTTTTTATTTTTTCTGTGGCATCCTGGAGCATTACGGTTTGCTGCTGCAGGCTTATATGAAGTTTGTCATTCATCCAGGCCTGAAAAGTTGCATAGTGCTCCGACAGATGTTTTTCAATAGAAGGAACATCTCTTAAAAAATACGTGATCTGTAAAGAAAGAAAATAAATAATGACCGCAATAAACAATAGTGCTATAATTATTGAGAAAAGATTGGCTGCTATCCGCGGGATCTTTTTTCTTTCCATGAAATTGGTAACCGGGAGCAACAGTACTGATAAAAGAAATGAAAAATATAAGGGTACAATAATTCCTTTTGCAAAATATATCAATACAACTGCAAGCAGAAAAACCAACATTTTAACGCCCAGTTTTACATAATAAGGCAGTTGAATATAACCATTCATTTTTTTTAAAGTTTAGTAAAATGCCCCTCATCAATGTAATTGAAGAAGGGCATTCAGTAATGAACCACGCTCCTATACCTGTTCAGTATCAGTCTCCAGCCCTGCGTATTACTTTCAGCAGAATTGCTATCAAAGCTATAACGAGTAAAATGTGAATAATACCACCTGCATGATACCCGAGAAATCCGATAGCCCATGCTATGATCAACACCACAGCTACTACGTACAATAAGTTTCCCATGAAAAATTGTTTTAAGTGATTAATAAGTCAAACAAAATCATAGGCACTATTCAAAAAACTTTGCCAATAAATTTTTTGAGATAAAAGGCAGCAGCAGTAATAGATTTTAGATTGCTGATAATTAAAAACAATCTTTGAAGCGATACATTTGAGTATTAAATTCTACAAACGGGGGAAATAAATTCTTTCAGATAAATTGTTCAAGAGTTTTATAAATAATGTCTCGGGTAAATGGTTTTCCGATAAAGCTATCGGCACCAACCTCCAGTGCCCGGCTGCGGTCTTCTGCATTATCATGCGCAGTAATCATTACTATTTTGGCTGTAGGATAAGTCCTTTTAATATGACTGATAAAGTCCATGCCGCGTCCGTCTGGCAGATGATTATCCAGGAAAATAATAGCGGGTACTTCTTTTTGTAAAGCAATTTTTGCTTCAGAAAGAGAATTGACATAATTGGGCTGCAGATTTTTATGTTTCAATATATTGCTCAACAGGTAGCATATATCTATTTCATCATCTATGATAAGGGCTTTCAATTCTGAGTTTTTGCTGAGTTTATTGATTTTTTCGGGTATTGCTCGCAATTTTTCTGCCACTCTCAGTTACGATCTTTGTAAGTCAGGTTATTATACGCGCAAAATACTAAACGTTTTTTGACATTATTTATTTTACTCAATTATTTTGGCAAGGTTTTTTCAAATTCAAATTTATAAAAAGCCAGATGAATAAATCAGCAGCAAAAATTTACGGTTTTTGGTTTTTGAGTTTAGGACTAAAAATAGGTTTACGAAAAAAGATAATTTCTGATTTGTAAGCCTATTTTATTTGCCCTTATCTTCTTCAACATCGGGTACCTGATGATTATAATTATACCTTTTTTTAAAGAAGGAATTGTATCTTTATTTTAAATTTAAGCTTTTATGAAGAAAAGAGTTTTAGTAATTGATGATGATATCGATATGTGCACATTACTCAACCGTTTTTTAACCAAAAACGGGTACGAGGTAGACACCGCTCACTCAGGCAATAAAGGCATTGAAAAATTTAAAGAAAATAAATTTGATATCGTTTTATGCGACTATCGTCTTGGAGATAAAAAAGATGGTAAAGATGTGTTGATGGAAATCAAATCTATTGAACCAAAGACGATTGTATTGATTATCACTGGTTATTCTGATATCAAAACTGCCGTTGACGTGATCAAATCGGGCGCTTTTGATTATATCACCAAACCACTCATTCCTGAAGAAGTATTAAACGTACTGAACAAGGCCGCAGGCCATTCAGCCAACGGCGGAGCCGATGCCAAAGAAGAAACAGTGGTTCAGAAAAATAAACGTGGATATCTAACAGGCAATAATGAATTCCTGGTAGGTGAAGCCGGTACTACCAAAGAACTGTACAAACAGATCGAGTTGGTAGCGCCAACTAATTTCAGTATTATTTTGTATGGCGAAAGCGGCACCGGTAAAGAAGTGATTGCGAAGACCATTCATGATATGAGCAGCAGGAAAACCAAACCATTCATTGCAATGGATTGCGGAACCTTGTCAAAAGAACTGGCCGGCAGTGAATTGTTCGGGCATATGAAAGGATCTTTCACCGGCGCACTTACGGATAAAGAAGGCCATTTTGAACTGGCCAACGGAGGCACACTTTTTCTTGACGAAGTAGCCAATCTTTCTGCAGAGATACAGGCTTCACTGCTGCGTGTGATCCAGGAAAGAAAATTCAAACGTGTGGGTGGTACCAAAGAAATGGATGTAGATGTAAGATTGATTGTTGCCTCCAACGAAAATTTGCAGGAAGCTTACCGTAAAGGAAAATTCCGGGAAGATCTCTATCACCGTTTCAATGAATTTTCTATCAATCTTCCACCATTGAGAAACCGTAAAGATGATATTCCTTTATTCGCAGAATTTTTTCTGAATAAAACCAAGGCAGAACTGAACAAAGAAAATGAAGTAGAAGGTTTTGAAGATGCCATCATGCAGATGTTCATCAATTATTCATGGCCGGGCAACCTGCGTGAGTTCAGAAATGTTGTAAGACGTGCAGTTCTATTAACCAACTCCGGTAAAATTCAGCCCAACACATTGCCCTGGGAAATCACTAATGCAACTGCTGCACAGGCTTCGTCACATTCAACAGATCATTCATCATCAACCGGAAGTGGAATACGCGAAACACCAGATCTGAAAGATGCTGCTTCCAAAGCAGAATACGAAACGATCATGAATGTTTTAAAGGAAGTGAATTTTAATAAAACAAAGGCTGCCGAATTATTAAAAATCGACCGGAAAACTTTATATAATAAAATCAGAACTTACGAAGAGTCACAATAAATTCAGGCGGGGGTTTTAATTAATGCTGTAGCTACCACATTTAAAAAATCATTCATCTCGAAAGGTTTTCCGATAAAGAAGTTGGCACCTGCCTTGAGACATTTTTCTCCGGCCTGCGGCAATGCTGATATCATCACGATGGGTATAGCAGCAACAGTTGGATCCTGTTTTAGGTTCCTGCATACATCTGTTCCGTCAATTCCTGAAAGCAACATGTCCATCAGTATCAGGTCAGGCATGAGTTCCTGGATAAAGGCCTCGATGTTTTCTGCACTTTCTTTTATGGTAACTGAATAATCTTTTAATTGCAGCATTGTTTTCAACATAAAAAGAATGTCCTCATTATCATCCACGATCAGTACGTGGGCCTTACCTGTTTTATTCATTTGATAAATTATTCAATGGTAATGAAAAATAAAAAACAGAGCCTTTGCTCAATTCACTTTCTACACCTATTTTGCCTGAATGCCGCTTGATTATTTCTGACGCAATAAAAAGGCCGATCCCAAATCCCGGAAAGGTTTTCTCATCCTGCCCTTCTACCCTGTAAAACCGCTGGAAGATCTTGTCCTGGTCTTTTTTATTAATACCAATCCCTTTATCTGCAACGGATACCGTAACAAAATTACTGTAGACCTTATTTTCAATATTAATTGTTTTGGAAGCGGGAGAATATTTAATTGCATTGGTCAGAAAATTTATCAGTACCTGCCCTATTCTTCCCCTGTCTGCAAAAACCATGCATTCATCTGAAGCAACAAAATTGATTTTGTAATCAGGTTGTATATGACTGATCTCTTCTACCGACTCGCGGATCATCGCATTGATAGAAAATTCTTCTTTATTTAATTGCAGGCTTCCTGATTTTATTTTTGAAAGGTCCAGCAGGTCTTCAATCAATGTGGTAAGTGTTACGATCTGTTTGTCAACGGTCCGCAATGAATTCTTAAGAAACTTGTCTTCACTCTGTTCGTGCATCCGCATCAGTATCTGTACATATCCTTTGATGGACGTTATAGGCGTTTTTAATTCATGACTTGCCACACTGATAAAAAAATCCTTTTGCTCTTCTGCTTCTTTTATATCATGAATATCGGTGCTGGTGCCTACCCATAATTGAATATTTCCTGAAGCATCTTTTATCGGAATGGCGCGGCTCAGTTGCCAGCGGAATTCTCCATTATGTTTTTTAAACCGGTGTTCCAATAAAAAATCTTCGCCGCTGGCAATTGCTTCCATCCACTTTTGAACATTTTCTTCCCGGTCATCGGGATGTACGATCGATAACCATCCAAGGCTCTCCACTTCTTTTTTGGTCAGACCGGAATAATCATAAACAGATTGATTGAAATAATTGAGATTGCCTTTGGTATCACTGGTCCAAACCTGCTGTGGCATTGAATTGGCGAGCTGTCTGAATCTCTCTTCACTTTCGCGCAGCAGGTTATAAGCTTTCTTCTGTTCCGTTATATCCATTACAGTACCTAGTATCCTGACGGCTTCTTTCTTTTCATTATACAGGACGCGGCCAGCTAATTTTATCCAGCGGATATCTTTATCTTCCAGGATAATCCGCACCTCAAGTTCAAGCGCACCCATTTTTAGAGCTTCTGTCATGGATTGATTACGCAGTTCCAGGTCATCCGGATGGATGCGTTTCAGTATTTCTGCATGGCCCGGTTGTTCATTTTCAGCAAAGCCCAATACTTCAAGATATCTTTTGGAGTAGATAACATTATTCGTAACAAAATCAAGTTCCCAGGTACCCAGCGCAGCAGCACCAACGGCGATACTCAACCGTTGTTTACTTTCTTCAAGGGACTGGATCACATTTTTCTCTTCCGAAATGTCCATCATTGTACCGATCATGCGCAATGGCAAACGTTTTTCGTCATAGATCACTTTCCCCTTTGTTTTTATCCAGCGGATCTCTTTGTCAGGTTTAATTATACGAACTTCAAAAAATTGTTCACTGCTTTTCATTGCAGTGGCAAAGGCCTTTTCAACATGAACTATTTCATCAGCATGCACCTGGGTGCGCAGTTGACGAAGGCTGAGCATTTTGGATTGATCCTGTCCGAATATTTCTGCAAGCCTCGGTGAATGCAGCAGCTCCAGGGTTTGAAGATTAAGATCCCAGGTAGCCAGTTTTGTTCCTTCTGTGGCGATGCGCAGGCGGAGTTCGCTTTCCTGTAAAGCCTGCTGAGCTTTTTTTCTTTCTGTTACATCCCTCGCTATTTTGGATGCACCTAAAATTTTTCCATGTTTATCTTTCACGGGTGAAACAGTAATGGAGATATCCAGCAGGCGTTTATCTTTCGTCATCCGCTTAGTTTCAAAATGATTCACACGTTCGCCGCTCCTGATCCGCTGCAGTATGTCAAACTCTTCACTGATACGGTCTGGCGGAATAATTTTAGTAATAGGTTGCCCGATCATTTCTTCGGCAGTATAACCAAACATCCTTTCTGATGCCGTATTCCAGCTGGTAACAATTCCATCCAGTGTTTTGCTGATGATCGCATCATCAGAAGACTGAACAATGGCGGCAACTCGTGCAATTTCTTCTTCTGCCTTTTTCTGATCAGTAATATCCACTACGGTACCGATAAAGCGTTCGGGCTTTTTATCGGTATCAAAATAAACCTGTCCCTGCGACCGGATCCACCGGATGCTTCTGTCATCGTACCGAAGTATCCGGTAAACAATATCGTACTCACCATTTCCCGAAGGATCCATGGCCTTGTTTACTTCCTCCTGAACAAAATCATAATCTTCCGCATAGATCAGTTTGGAAAAAAGAGCGAAGTTTATTTCTACATTTTCCGGTAATGCATAAATATTTCTGCATTCATCAGACCACTTCAGTTTACCGCTGTTCGGATGATAATCCCATGTTCCAAGCTTCGTGGATTCAATGGCCATCGAAAGACGTTCTTCACTTTCTTCTATTTTTTTTCTAGTTTCTACTTTTTCCGATACATCATTTACTGTGATCATTATCCCGGAAGCCTTACCGTTAGGTTCGATCAAAGGTGCATATTCATAATCGAGGTAGAATTTTTTTATCCCATCATTGCCCTGCACATATACTACCGATTCAATATCGCGGTGAGGTTTACCTGATTCAAGTGTTGACCGTAACAGCTCAGGATATTTTTGCTGATTTAATTCGGGAAAAACTTCCAGTGCACTTTTACCAATCACTTCCGATGCCTGCTTTCTCCATATCTTGGTCAGCATTTCAGTATTGGCCAGCTCAATAATAAAATCCGGGCCACGGAATATGGTCATTGGTATGGGCGACTGCATTAACATCATACGGAAATGCAGTTCACTTTCCATTAAAGAATGTTTGGCCTGCACCAGTGAAGTCACTTCATTGGCAATAACAATAACGCCTGATATTGCTCCGTCATCTTCCAGCAGGGCTTTATAAATAAAATTAAAATAAGTCTGCTCTTTTTTTCCGTGACGGTTGATCATCACCGGAAACTCAGTACCGTTAAAAGATATACCGGTTTTAAAGACATTATTGAGCAGCGGCTCCACTACTTCTTTTACTTCGGGTAATGATTCAAAGAGTGGTTTACCAATAAATAATTTTTCGTCCCGGTCTATAAGCTGGAGATATTTTTCATTGACGACATCTGCAATATATTCAGGCCCTTTCAATATCAATATGCCAACCGGTGCCTGCAGCACCATGTCGCGGAATTTCTTTTCATTTTTTTCTACCGTTTTTTGAATCAGTACTTTCTGTGTGGTTTCATTACAGGTAACCAATACTCCAGAAACATTTCCGGATTCATCATTTACCGGGCTGTAACTGAACGTCCAGTATACATCTTCAAGTTTTCCATTGCGGTAGATCGGTATCAATTGATCTTCACTCCAGGTAGCTTCACCACCATCCAGCACCTGTTTGATCAAGGGCTGAATAATATCCCAGATCTCAGGCCAGGCCTCTTTTGCAGGCATTCCCAATATGTCGGGATGCTTGCCTGTTTTACCAAGACTGGGCCTGTAAGCATCATTATAAAAACACAGCAGTTCCGGTCCCCACCAAAGGAACATAGGAAATTTGGAATTTAATATAATGCTGAGTGTGGTGCGTAAACTCTGGGGCCAGTGATCGGGCGTACCAATACTGGTTGCAGACCAGTTCTTTAAACGGGTCAGCCTATGCATTTCGCCTTTGCCGGTAAGAAAGGAAAGGTTTTCTGATTTCGTTTTAACGGGTTCAGCCATTTAAAAAAAGATGATAAAAATATTTAATTCAATACGCACCTGCATAATGTCAATAAATGTAAGAAATATATTGCCAGTGATATAAAAGAAGGCTGCAGTTTATTGTTTGATGATGTATTCGTTTTCTATTAAACTTCAAAATGTGTGCTGATTTTTTTTTTTAGGCAAGGCATGATATTAGCGTACCATATTCAGATATTCCTGGAAACTCCTGCAGATAAATTTTCTAAATAAAAAACTACGAAGTTTATAAAGATGAGAGCTCATCAAAAAAAAAATAACCAGAAGGACCTTTTTGAATTGCTTCCGCAGGCGATCACGACTTTAAGAAAAAATATTATTGAACCTATATTCGGTGACGGAAAAAATAATAAGTATGCCAATGAACGGCCGCCTTTAAGGTCTGAATTATTTACAGAAGAACAGCTGGAACAGCATGCCATAGCGATTTCCAGGAAACATACGCTTATCTCCGGTCATCCATCAGAACAATTACTCACACGGCTGGCAGAAAACGAACGAATTCTGCTGGAAGTACATTCACTGCTTACAGAAACTGCCAAACAGAATAACAGGATCGTACCTGCCGGTGAATGGTTGCTGGATAATTTTTATTTGATCGAAG
>JBDUCW010000172.1:0-8419 GCA_040003235.1 Ferruginibacter sp.
CATCGTTATCGAGTGGATAATACAAACTTACCCGGATACCATATCCCTGATCTCCTACCATCCTGCTGTACACGCCTGCCAATGCCTTGAGTGTATTCGGCACATCAGTAAAAACTTTATCCGTACCAACATCCGTGATCGGTTGTTGGTCAAGGAATTTTTTACAGCCGGCAGAAACCAATACAAGTGCTGCAATAATTACAGCGGCCGGTTTATTAAAATATTTAGTCTTCATATCGCAAGTTTAATTGTTTGTTTTTTAGAATGACGCATTGATACCGAAAATAAAGCTGCGGCTTTTTGGATAAGCTGAATAATCAAGTCCCGGTGTTAATCCACTTGATTTCACACTTACTTCGGGATCATATCCTGAATAGCTGGTGAGTACTGCAAGATTATTTCCTGTAACATAGAAACGCAGTTTACTCATGTGCAGTCTTGCCAAAGTATTTACTCCTAAGCTGTAACCAACAGTAATATTATTAATGCGGAGGAATGAACCATCCTCAATTGCCCATGAGTGTGGGTAAAAAGCACCTGCCCCTTTAATCGGCTGCCAAAGCGTTGCTCCTGCATTGAGTGCTGTTAACTGGTCTGGTGCAATACCAATTACCTGGCCCGAACCGTTGATAAACTGCGCCGTCTGACCGGTTGCCGTGACTGTTTTCCATCTTCCTGTCATGATGGCGAGTAGATTTGCGTTATTGGTATACCCATTTGTAAATTCAATTTTATTGGCATTGTAAACATCATTGCCATAAGAGAAATTTACAAATACACTTGCGTCCCAATTCTTGTAGGTAAAACTGTTATTCCAGCCACCTGTAAATTTAGGTGTTGGATTTCCGATGATCTTTCTGTCATTGTTCAGGTCTACTTTACCATCGCCATTAAGGTCTTTGAATTTAATAGAACCTGGCTGAACGGTGCCGATAATATTTGTATCGGAAACCATTCCTGTTTTTAATGTATAAACGCTGTTGACAGGGTTATAATCAAAATCGCTTACTTTATAAAAACCATCTGTAACAAGTCCCCACATGGAACCAACAGGATCCCCAACTCTTACGATATAATCTGAAGGCTGTCCCGAAACACCCCATGTCGGATCAGGAAAGAAACTGTTTTGATTGGCACCCAATGATTCTACTTTATTTTTATTGAAAGAAATATTAAAGCTGGAATTCCAGCTGAAATCCTTCTTCTTTACTACAAGGGCGTTCAACTGCAGTTCAACCCCGCGGTTGTTGGTCTTACCAACATTCTGCAACTGTGTGGTATAACCATAAGTACCGGCAATTGGTTTTATCAACAGCAATTTGCTGGAACTGTTATTATACACGTCTACACTTAAATCAAATCTGTTGAGGATACTGATATCCATACCAAGGTTGCGGCTGATCGTAGCTTCCCATTGTAATATCGGATTGGGAAGTGAAGAAGGATAAAAAGCATAGATCGCCTGGTTGTTCACACCATAATAATATTTGTTATCATTTTTAAAAGTGTTCAGGTAAAGATAATCGCCGATACGATTGTTACCAACTGATCCGAATCCGGCTCTCAGTTTAAGCGCTGTTATTGCGCGGACATTCTGCATGAACTTTTCGCTTTTTACCTGCCATGCAACTGAACCGGCAGGAAAATAACCCCAACGGTTTTCAGGAGCAAATTTAGAAGCACCATCTGCACGCATATCAAATGATGCAGTATATTTTTTGAGGAAAGTATAATTGATCCTTCCGAAATATGACAAACTGGTATACCGCGTTTTGGCTACCGGTTTTGGATAACCTGTAAATGGAGTTCCAAGAGTGGTTTGGCTGAAAGCTGTACTGTGATCGGTATTCAGCGGATACAATCCAAAAAGGCTCGAATTGATTGTTGTGCGGAGATCATAAGTTTCTTCTCCCACCAGGAAATCAAAATCATGTTTGTTTCTGAAATTCCTTATTGTATAATTGAGGGTATTCGTATTTGTGTAAGTTTTTGCTAAAGTGGTGTCAAGCGCTGCAATAGGCTTTCTTGAACCTGCTATGATTGAATACGGAGTTATTGAATCGGAGTACTGACGGTCTTCGAATTTTCTCTGATCGTATCCGAAAATTGTTTTAAAGGTCAGATGCTTTGTAACATTATAGGTCAGGTTAGCGGACACATTAAAGATGTCTGTTGTTTTTCTTCTGAACTCTGCATTGGCCAATGATATTGGATTTACAAGGTTGAGACCGTTACCTACATTCGGATCGGCCAGCGGATCGCTGTCATCAATATCCTGTCCGACAGAAAGAAAAGGACGATACTTTACTGCATTGCGCAACCTGTTGTAAGATGACCCTTTTGGATCTGATACGCCTGCACCATAAACATTCTGGTTCGTATATCTTGCAGTAGCACCCAATTTTATTTTTTTGGTGATCTTGTATTCTGTCTTGAAATTGAGCAGGTGCCTCTTGTAACTTGAATTCTGTACAATCGCTTTTTCATCATTGTAAGTATAACTCAGATTATAAGTGATCTTATTGGTACCACCGCTTGCACTGAGATTGTGCGTTTGCTGAATGCCTGTTCTTCCAAATACTTCATCCTGCCAGTTAACAGGATTTACGTTTTTATAATTGGAAAGTGTATCCCAGGTAGTGCCGAAATTTTTCAGAAAATTGGTGCTGTCAGTACTGCTGCCTCTTGATCTTTCTGATTGATAGATCACATAATCGTAAGGTGAAAGTACATCTAAGGTCTGGGGAAGATATTTGATACCTACAAAACCATTATAACTCAGTTTAAGTTTACCGGGCTTACCACTTTTGGTAGATATGATGATCACACCATTGGCGCCTCTTGCACCATAAATAGCAGTAGCCGATGCATCTTTTAAAACATCGATGCTTTGTATATCCTGCAATGCCAAACCGGAAAGACCATTTTCTACCTGCACTCCATCGATAATATAAAGCGGAGAGTTATCCCCGGTGATAGACATCCCACCACGCACCCTGATACGCACATCCGCATCCGGCGAGCCTTCCGCGGTTGTTGCAGTAACACCGGCAAGCCTTCCGTTCAACGCTTCTGCAGCTGAATTAATGGGAATGTCTTTAAGATCTTTTGCTGTAATAGAAGAAACAGAACTTGAAAGCTCTTTTCTTTTGATACTGCCATAACCAACGTTTACCACTACTTCTTCCTGCACTACCACATCGCGTACAAGCATCACCGACATATTCTGCCCGGCGTTGATCACTCTTGTTTTATACCCGATACTGGAAAAAGTCAATGCCGCATTTGGTGAATTTGCGGTGATAGAAAAATTACCATTTTCATCGGTCTGTGTTCCTTTGGATGAACCTTTGGCAACAACGTTAATACCTTTCAGTCCGGCGCCGGAAGAATCCGTGACCTTCCCTTTAATGACTGTTGACTGGGCCAGAACCGCTGCTGCAAATAACGGTATTGAAATAATGAGCAGGAAAAATTTCTTCATATAGCTTTTATTTTGAGAAAAATTTAAATCGTTGATGTTATATTGACTACGTTGTTACCAGTTGGACAACTTATTTAATTTAACTGCTGCACATCCCGGGATAACAGAGAAGACTGTCATAAATATTAAATCCCTTGGAGAAAGCAGAACAACCGTAATATATTAAGGCAATTTTACGCTCTTTTACAGAATTAACGGGAGCGCCAGATTTATTTTTTAACGCAAACGTTCCCGGTAGACCATTGATTTTATTAGCTCTTGACGCAGAAACAGAAGAACAAATTACAAAGTTGTAATATTAAACCTGGCCCGATCCTCAATGGCCTGTAAAAATTCCTGATCCCCGGCTACTTTCTTAACCCGGATTCTGCTTAAAAAAGACTATTTTTAAGGGCGGCTGCAGTAAGATCAAACCGCCTTCCCAATATGAAATTTGAAGCGATCACGATAAAAGATATTGCCAGGGCACTCGGACTTTCTACTTCCACTGTTTCGAGAGCATTGCGCGACAGTTATGAGATCAGTACCGAGACCAAAAAGACGGTGATGGAATATGCTACGGAGCACAATTACCGCCCCAATCCCATTGCATTAAGTTTAAAGGAAAAACGAAGCCGCTCCATCGGCGTTATCGTTTGCGAGATTGCCAACAGTTATTTTTCTCAGGTGATCAACGGCATTGAATCCGTAGCTTATCAGAAAGGTTACAATGTCATTATTTCGCAAAGCCATGAATCTTATGAACGTGAAGTGAATGATCTGGATTATTTAACCTCGCGTTCCATTGACGGATTACTGATCTCTGTTTCTTCAGAGACAACGAACATGAGCCACCTGCAGGCCCTGCACAAAAGAGGTTTCCCGATTGTATTCTTCGACCGTATCACTGACGAGATCATCACGCATAAAGTAATCGCCGATAATTTCCAGGGAGCGTATAACGCAACCCAGCACCTGATCAACCGCGGTTATAAAAATATTGCTGCACTCGCCAATGCCGAACACCTCTCCATTGCACAGGAAAGATTAAAAGGCTACCGGCAGGCAATGGCCGATAATGATCTGCCCGTAAACAATAACAGTATCATGTATTGCAATCATGGTGGTGTGATATTTTCTGAAGTACAGAAAGCGGTGAAAGAATTGTATAAGACGAAGCTAAAACCGGATGCCATCCTGGGGTTGAGCGATAAACTTACAACCGGTTGTTTAAAAGCATTGAATGCAAAAGGCATGAATATCCCTGAAGATGTAGGCCTGATCGGCTTTTCCAATTCCGACCTTACAGATCTGCTCAACCCAAGCCTTTCTGTAATTAAACAACCCGCTTTTGAAATGGGAGAAATTTCCACTGAATTATTATTGCAGCTGATAGAAAGCAAGCGACCCGTAAAAGAATTCGAAACAAAAGTGCTGGATACCGAACTTATCATCCGGGAAAGTTCTGCCAAGCGAAAAAGATAATGGGTAATTGATAATGGATAATTGATAATGGATAATTTTTTCAACTTAATGCTGCGCTCATTTTTCAAATCAGTATTTAATTCTCAACTCTTAATTCTAAACTCTTAATTCTTAATTCTTAATTAACCCTGAACCAATCAAAATCCGCAAAGCCACTGTCATTGGTTGTTTTGGTTTCGCTGCAGAATAATCCGATCGTTGCACCGATCCATCTTCCCGGAGTTGCAGTAAATATTTCACCGGCATTGATAAAATCAGTTCCATTGATGCTGTAACTGAAATTACAAACAGCTCCTTTCAAGACTTTTACCCTCAGCCAGATATTCTCTGCACTTATTTTTGAAATGATCTTTTCACTCTCGTTATTTTTTTTATCGGCATTATTGCAGACTGCATTCGATATGTAGATACCATCCGCTTTTTTTATTACAGCAATATATGCATAACTCATTCCCATAACAGTAAGTGCAACCTTGTCTCCTTCCTGCTTTGGTTTGAAAATAAATTTCGTAGTCGCAGTAAATTCTTCTGCCGGAAATTTTTGTGTCAGGATATTGGGTACTTCATAATAATTTTTTACACTGTCAGGAAATGACTGTGCATATAAGCGCATCACGCCATTCGTTATGAAAGGCATGGCCCACGAAGGTTTCGGGTTTGCCCGCCATTGCCATTGCATTCCCAATGCAGCTGTATTGAATTCATCTGATTCTGCCGGTGTTTCAACAGGATATTTTTTTGAAGTGAATGGTTTCTTAAAGATCATAACCGGCTCTCCCTTACCGTCAGCATCTTTATCTACTCCGATCACGGGCCAGTCGTTCTTCCATTGCATCGGCTGCAGATGTACTACTCTTCCGTATGCATCCTTATCCTGGAAATGCAGGAACCAGTCTTCCCCGGATGCAGTTGTTACCCAGGCGCCCTGGTGCGGTCCGTTGATTTTGCCCGAACCCTGATCCATTACGACTTTACGTTCATAAGGTCCGTAAATGTTTTTACTGCGCAATACGATCTGCCATCCCGTTCCAACACCACCGGCCGGTGCAAAAATATAATACCAGCCATTGCGTTTATAAAACTTCGGACCTTCAAGCGTGGGATCAGTATCATGACCATCAAATACCAGCACGCCTTCGTCTATTACTTTTGTCCCTTCAGCATTCAATTGTTTTACAACAAGAATACTTTTTATTCCTGCCCGGCTTCCGGCAAATGCGTGGACAAGATAGACCTTGCCGTTATCGTCCCACAAAGGACATGGATCGATTAGTCCCCTGCCTGCCTGCACCATTACCGGATCGGTCCAGGGCCCATTGATATTTTTTGCTTTCGTCATGTAAATACCAAAATCAGGATCGGGATAATAAATATAAAATTCATGATTGTGATACCTGATCGAGGGCGCCCACACGCCATTGCCATTCTGCACTTTATTAAAATGCTCTAAAGGAAACTGCTGCTGCAGAACATGACAGATGATTGTCCAGTTGACCAGGTCATTGGAATGCAAAACCGGAAGGCCCGGCGTTTGATTAAAACTGGAAGAGATCAAATAAAAATCATTGTCCACACGGATCACATCAGGATCGCTGTAATCCGCATTGATCACAGGATTTTTATAGGTGCCATCGCCATTATCTGCCACCCATACTTTTGAAATATATTGGGCGTCGATACCGATTGAATAGCTGATGAACAAAAGCGTAAAAAGGATTAATTTCATATTTCATTTTTTTACCACAGAGCTAAAGGAGTTTTTTTCACAGAGTTATAGGAGTTTTTCAAGGAAGTTCATAGTTACTTCGTGTAACTCTGTGCTTGTTACTCCTGTTAATCTGTGGTAAATATCTTACAACTTCAATTTATTATTTCTTATTTCTTATTTTGTATTTTCCGGTTTCCACTTTCCTTTAAATACCCAGTCTGCATTAATATCTTTTGCTGCAGGATTTCCTTCAGCGTTTTGCAGATTATTGACATACCATTTATAATCAGTAGCATTTTTACGGTGGCAATTATAATAATAAATTCTTTCGCCCCACTGGATAACGTTAGTAGTTGGTACCAGGTAGATTGGTTTGTCGGCCATGTTCTTTGCAAACGAACAATTGATCAGGTAAAATTGCGCGTCCTTATGATACCGCCCAAGCATAAAATCATCAAAACCTTCGAAGCTGCAATGATTCAATACTGTTTTTGAATCTTTATATTTTGATCCGTCATGCCAGATGCTTGCCGGACCTGTATGTGCAATGAATTTACAATTTTCGGCATAAGCCCATCCACGCGGACAATAAAAATCAACACCGCCCTCCATCGTGCAGTCCTTAAAATAAAACATACCGTCTTCGAGATTCCACGGACTGACTGTATCACCGCCAAATGCTTTCAGTAAACAGTTTCTGACGATCAGTCTTGTTGTAGTGAATGAACGCAATGCCATCTGGTGGCCGTCTTTCTTAATAGTTTTTGTTTTGCTGCTATCTCCGGCACAACCTATTTTTTTCTCTGCCGTATTATTAAATCCATAACTGTTGCTGATGGTCATATTCTCCAGAGTAATGTCCGATCCTTTCAGATTCAATGTTGCCACGCCCCAATCATCCGGATGATCGCAACGCCATGCATCTCTTGCCTGGTCAAAATCGAGTATTACCTTTTCGCGGCTCTGGCCTGATAAAGTAATATGATTTTTACTGATAAAAACTTTCTCATGATAAGTTCCATTCTTAATATAAATGATCCGCTGTATACCATTGTCATCCGGCAGACTGTTCACCGCTTCATTGACAGATGTAAAATTGCCGCTGCCATCTTTTGCAACAATTATTTTTTTTTGTGCAGCGCTGAAAAATTGCAGCGACAATAGTATTATGGTTATACTGATTTTAGAAATGCGCATAACTATTTTTTGATTGACTGATTCCCTGAGTTTATTTCGTTGGACTTCCATTCTTAATTTTTAATTTTTAATTCAACAACCCTTCCACTTTTACTGCTTTCATAAGCAGCTTCAATGATTCTTACAACTGCAAGTCCGTCTTCAGCAGTTACCGGAACCGGTTGCCCATTACGGATAGCATCAAATAACTGGTCATAAAAATCCATGTAATTCCCATGAAGTGATGGAATATGTTTCCTTATAATTTCACCATCAATTTCTGTATGCAGTAAGCCGCTTTCATTCGCGGGCTCTACGCCCCAATCCACATCAGTAAGGGGTTTGCCAGCCTGCAATGCTTCTTCCTGCACATTTGTTTTCGGTTTTATTAAAGTTCCTTTCAATCCATGAATGATATAACCAATTGTTGCTTCTCTTGCTGCATATGTAGCTTTCAGGCGCACGCGCAATCCGGGATAATATAAGAGTATCTCAAAATAATCATCCACATTGCTGTAAGGACGAACAATACGTGTATCTGCAAATATTTTTTCCGGCCAGCCGAATAACTGCAATGCCTGGTCGAT
>JBDUCW010000056.1:0-27328 GCA_040003235.1 Ferruginibacter sp.
GTAGATGTTGGTTTCAGTGATAACAGCTCGAAAAATAACGGCAACAAACAAACGGGTTCGGCTTTAAATTTTGAACCCATGTTTGAATTGAATATGCCTTCCACGAGCCAGGCTTTGAATAATCTTTTTGTAAGAAGTGGTTATGGTTTCGGCAGCCAGCGCTCAGAGTATACAACGGGTGCAACGACCACTACTACCAAATATAGTACGACTACATTCTGTGCGGGGCTGGGTTATAATTTCTTTTTTCATAAAGGACTTTCTTTTACACCCATATTTGAATATGATATCAATACGCAGAAGAATAAGACCAGTGATGTTAAAACAAAATATGACGGAATCGATTTTAGTTTCGGGTTCAGGAAATTTTTTAAATACGACCAGAACAGATGATCATCAGGCCGGCGAATGCTGCAAAACTTCACCGGTTTTACTATTGTAATGTTTTTTCAGTATAAGAGACGTTAGTAAAAAAGATTAACCACGAAAATTAAATATACCGCTAAGACGCCAGGACGCGAAGGTTCGCTAAGTTTGCTTCTTCGCGGTAGAAAAAGTAATCACGGAAATGCTAGAAGAAATCGTCAGGCCACTTATTTAAATATTTCAAATGCTTTTATGCTTCGAGTGGCCAGACGAGTATAAGTTCTTTGCGTCTTCGCGGTAAAATAAATAATCACAGAAATGCTGGATGAAATCGTCAGGCCACTTATTTAAAGATTACAAATATTTTTATGCTTCGAGTGGCCAGACGAGTATAGCTTTTTTGTGTCTTCGCGGTAAAATAAGTAATCACGGAAATGCTGGATGAAATCGTCAGGCCACTTATTTAAAGGTTACAAATATTTTTATGCTTCGAGTGGCCAGACGAGTATAAGTTCTTTGCGTCTTCGCGGTAGAATAAGTAATCACGGAAAAGCTGGATGAAATCGTCAGGACATTATTCAAAGATTTCAAATGCTTTTATGCTTCGAGTGGCCAGACGAGTATAGCTTCTTTCTGTCTTCGCGGTAAAATAAGTAATCGCGGAAATGCTGGATGAAATCGTCAGGACATTATTCAAAGATTTCAAATGCCTTTATACTTCGAGTGGCCAGACGAATATAGCTTCTTTGCGTCTTCGCGGTAAAATAAGTAATCACAGAAAAACTGGATGAAATCGTCAGGCCACTTATTTAAAGGGTACAAATATTTTTATGCTTCTAGTGGCCAGACGAGTATAGCTTCTTTGCGCCTTTGTGTCTCCGCGGTAAAAAAAATAACACGAGAATCTCCATTTAAAATCCTTAAACCTTTTCACCACTTTCTTTGTTTACCTAAAAAACTATTCAAATGCCAACTACAAAAGCTTATGCTGCCCAGGCTGCTACAACTCCTTTAGCTCCATGGAGCATAGAAAGAAGAGATCCGAAACCACACGATGTTCAACTGGAGATATTGTACTGCGGCGTTTGTCACAGTGACCTGCACACGGTCCGTAATGAATGGGGCGGTACGCTGTATCCTGCAGTTCCCGGTCATGAGATCGTAGGCCGCGTTACCAAAGTGGGCGATCATGTAAAGAAGTTTAAAGTAGGCGATCTTGCAGGTATCGGTTGCCTGGTGGATAGTTGCCGTGAGTGTGATAACTGTAAAGAAGGACTGGAACAATATTGCAGCAACGGCATGGTAGGCACTTACAATGGCCAGGAAAAAGATGGCAGCGGTTATACCTTCGGCGGATACAGCAAAAGTATTCTGGCGCATGAAGATTTTGTACTGCATATCTCCGATAAATTACCGCTGGAAGCTGTGGCCCCACTGCTTTGTGCAGGCATTACCACTTATTCTCCATTGCGCCATTGGAAAGTGGGGAAAGGACAAAAAGTAGGCGTGCTTGGTTTGGGCGGGCTCGGACATATGGGTGTAAAACTTGCCGTTTCATTCGGCGCAGAAGTTACCATGCTCAGTCATTCTCCTTCCAAAGAAGCAGATGCAAAAAGGCTGGGCGCCCATCATTTTTTATTGACCAGCGACAAAGAACAATTTAAAGCAGCAGCCGGCAGTTTTGATTTTATTCTTAATACTGTTTCTGCTGTGCACGATTACAACAGTTATCTGGGTTTGCTCAGAACAAATGGCGTGATGGTATGCGTTGGTGCGCCACCGGAACCCATCATCACACCTGCATTCAATCTTATCATGAACAGAAAAAGTATTGGTGGCTCGCTCATTGGTGGTATTCCTGAAACACAGGAAATGCTGGATTACTGTGCCGAACACAATATTGTAAGTGATGTAGAAGTGATCGCCATTAAAGATATCAATGAAGCTTACGAAAGAATGCTGAAAGGTGATGTAAAGTATCGGTTTGTGATTGATATGGCGACGCTGTAGAGTTTTAGGTGATAAGAAGCCTGACTAGAAATAAGGAATAAGAAATAAAAAATAAGGAAAAAGAAAGTTGATCAGTAAAATTTGCCGGAATTTTTTTTATTTGCCGAGATCATTTTCTTTTTCTCAGAACCTGAATTATGTAGAATCAGGTTTCCTTCTCCTTTTGGAGAAGGACGGAAGGATGAGGTACCCCGAGTGATAATATAAACTTTAAAAATAAAGAGCACAATTTGCGCTCTTTATTTTTGCTTAGGTGAAAACATATTCTTTCAAAATTCTAAAAGTTCAAAACTTATTACTTACAACTTATTACTTTTAACTCATTGCACCGGTACCAACAAACAACTCGGATATTCCTTTCCGCTGTATAGTTTTATTTCAATAATGCGTTCTTGATTGGTTGCTTCTTTACTTACTTCGCCACCAAAGCTATAATTTTTTTCAAAAGAAGGTTCATTGGGAACATCAATATAAATGCGGAGTTTATTACCCGCAGGAATTTTTTTAAGGTACGTGAATGTATGTGTAAAGTTGAGCACTGATATCTGTCCCGGCTTCATTAATTCCGCCTTTTCGTTGGAGTTGCGGTAACGGGCGCGGACAAGATCATAAGCAATTTCCTTTTCTTTTCCTTTTGCATCCATTTCAACAAAAGACATTCTTATATCAGCATCCGGAACATTCAGACTCAGAAACAATCTTGCTGATAAATTACCGCCCAGCAAAATGTCTGACGCGAATGGTGCGGTTTCAAATACTAATGCTTTATTGAACGCACGCTTCGATGCCTGCACTTCTTTTGTATTGCCTAGATCAGATGGCGATACAGCCATCACTGAATCCATTAACGAAGCAATATCATGTTGGTATGTAAACACTTCATTTTTAGTATCGGGTGTTTTTGATAATAATTTCGCAGCAAAAGTAGATTGTGTTTCGGTTGATGTTAAATAAAATCTCGCAGTATCTTTTGCAATGGCGTCCACGCTCGCACTGCTTTTCCATTGCCCCGTACCGGTATTGAAATAATTTACTTTATTCTTAAAAAAGGGGCTTAATGGTTTTCCTTTCAATGCCCAGTCGAACCACTGAATTACATATTTATACAAAGGTATCTGTGCTTCGTCTTCGGTCTTGTTATTATCCTGTACCGGCCCGGGCATCCATTGTGAACCTGAATGATTATAAGGACCGATGATCATGTACTGCTGCGCGTTTTTGTTATACTGTTTTAAATTCCGGTAATAAAACATCGCGCCATTCTGATCGCCGTCGTAATAGCCGGTAGTAGTTAATACCGGAATATTTAATGTTGCATAATCTTCTTGATTGGGAAGTATATTTTTCCAGTAAGCATCAAAGTCAGGATGCTGTACCCATTTTGTAAAGAAATCATTCTTCAAACCTGCAACAGAATCAAATTTTGCAAAAGGCAGATTATTTTTATACAATTCATACTCTTTCTGCTGCCAGAATTTATTATTGTCAAACTGAGCGTAGTTTAATTCTTTGCCTTTAACCAGTTCCGCCCAACGCAGAATATAAGTAAAAAAAGTATTGCGGTCACGCGGAAAATCTACACCAAAACCAACCGACGCCATTGGGTTGATCGCTTTCAATGCGGGATGACGGTAAGCTTTTCTGATGGCCTGCCATTGTGTAAATCCAAGATAGGAGCCACCGGTAGTAGCTACTTTTCCATTGCTCCAGGATTGTTTGCTGGCCCAGTCAATGATATCATAATAATCATGCGCATCATCTTCATAAGGAAAAAAAGTTCCGCCGGATTCTCTTCTGCCGCGGTTGTCTACATATAAATAAGCGTATCCGTTTACTGCAAAAATATTTCCGGTCTGTGCTTCATTACCGCCGGGATAAGGACTTAATGAAACCAGCACCGGGGTCTTTGCATCTTTACTGCGGTACACATATCCATTCAGCAGTACGCCATCCTTCATCGGGATCTTTACGTTTTCCATGATCACCACTTCAGGAGAAAAATTATTCAGTACTTTCTGTATTACATTGTATTCTTTCTGTGCGATGTAATTGTCCATGAACATTTCCATTAAGTAAGGAAGGTTGTACATAATGACCGCGCTGTCGTCATGCAATGACTCCTTAATATATTTTGCTATTTCAGATCTGTCAAAGGCTGCATGTTCCAGGGAACTGGCACCTTTTAAACGGTTGGCAACATCTTTTATAAAATCTTTATCCACTTTGTTCAGGTCTTCGGCCAATGCTTTTTCAAAAGCAATATCAAAAGAACCGGAACTTCCGGAAGCGAGTTTTGCTTTTATAAAAGCATATACCAATACTTCAGGCGGAACTTTAAACTTCTTTTTAAAAGTAAGCATGCGGGATTTGTCAAGATACTTCAGTGCAGCCCCGTAATCTTTTTTAAAAACCGCGCCGTAGATCAAGGAATAATAAACATCATTCAACAATGAAGAATCTTTCAACGGAGAATCAATGAATTTTTTACTGTCATTGAATAGTGTTGTTGCAGATGAACTAAAGAATGCATCTGTTGCAACTGAATCTGCAGGATCAATACCAACCGGAAGTTTATAACTCAATTTATAAAAGTCATCAGCAGATAAAGTGTCCTGCGCCTGACAGTAATGAAATGCCAATAGCGTCATTACAATTAAATATTTTCTCATAAAAGTTTTTTTGCCAGTGAAGCAATATTGGCGGATCAAATATACAGGCTAAATAACATGACTGTATTACCGGATTCTGGATAAGACCTACCAATTACTGGATACTTAAAAGTTGCAGACGTTGATAAGGTTTCGTATGGAAGGAATTCTTCATTTTTCATTTTTAGTTCTTTATTCAGCATATATTTAGCAATGCAATTAAAAATCCTGTGTGCGTTTTTTTTTCTTGCCTGCACAGGATACGCTCAGAAGATCATTCCCCGTTTTGAACAACTGAGTGTCAACGATGGGCTCTCACACAGTTCGGTCTACAGCATCATGCAGGATAAAAAAGGATTCATGTGGTTTGGTACAGCCGATGGATTGTGCAGGTACGACGGCGGTTCATTGACTCCTTTCAGGTATGAGCCTGCCAATAGTGAAGATGTAGTCAATAATTTTGTACGGGGAAAAATATTAGAAGACAACACCGGTAATATCTGGTATAGCAATGAAAGTGGGATTTATAAATGGGATGCTGTACGGGAAAAAATAATAAAAATAGTTGCCTTTAATAAAAGCTATGGCAATGTTGCTTTTAAATGCCTTGCGCTGGATGCAGACGGAACACTCTGGCTTTTCAATATGCAGGAAGGTATTTTTGAATTTAATATTTCTGCCGGTACATTCAAACAATATCCTTTACCGGCAGAAGCAAAGGTCAGTAATGTATTGTTCAGTTATCAAACGATAGACACCGCCGGTAATTTCTGGATACGGCTATTATCAAAGAACGACCCTTTTTTTGTTTTCAATAAATCATTACATCAATACAGCATGCGGCTGGCTGATGATCCACCGCATGCAATTTTTTTCAGCAAAGAAAATGAAGTACATGCTTTCCTGGACAGGATTGTTTATAAAGATCCTCAGACGGGGTTGTCGCACACCGTTATGAAACAGATCGATAATAAGCCGGTCAGTTTTTATTCGTTCGATGCTGTGAGAGACCATTCCGGAAGACTGTGGATGACAGCCCGGGGAAGTGGTTTGTTTTATTATGATGAAAAACAGGACCGCTTCCAGGAATATCATCACGACAATTCCAAAATAAAATCACTGTCATTCGATCTCACCACCTGTTTGTATATCGACCGCAGTCAAAATCTGTGGATCGGAATTGACGGCGGTGGTGTTGCAAAGCTGGATCTTAAACAGCCACGCTTCAATCTGTTTCCTTTATCCGAAGGAGATTACCCGGTATTGAATGATTATTTTACCAAATGTTTTTATGAGGATGAAAAAGGAAGAACATGGTTCGGCTCACAAACAAATGGCTTGAATATACTGGACCGTGAATCAGGCAAATTGGTAAATTATCAATATAAAAATAACAGCAGCACCAGTCTTCCGGGAAATATAGTGGGGAGTATTTTAAAAGACCGCGATGGAAATATGTGGATCGGCAGCAGTGGAGGTATTTCTTTATTTGATGAAAAACACGGAGTCTTTAAAACTGTTGTGTTGCACGGCCTGCCTAAATTATATCCCGCTATAAAAGTATTTGTTTATAAAATGATACAGTTGCAGAACGGAGAACTGGTTGCCGCAACAGCATCTGGAATTGTAAAAATTATAAAGCAGCCGGATGGGAATTATGAAGGATATTATTTTAATGACGATCCTTTTTTAACCTCCACAGCAACGGACATTGTTGAAATGGACAACCTCTGTATTTATATTACAATTCCCAATTTTGGATTGTATGAATTAAAACCGGAAGCAGGCAGATACCGTGTGTCCAATATATTTTTAAAAGGAATTGATCTCAGGTCTGCAAGACCGGATGAGCAGGACCGGCATTGGTTGTGGGTCGGAACCGGAAAAGGGCTGGTGCATTTTAATACAGAAACACAACAGCAGCAACTGTGGAATGAAACCAGCGGTCTCGCCAATGCATATATTTATGGATCGCTTGAAGATAGCGTCGGAAATTTATGGATCAGTACCAACGGAGGACTGAGTTATTTCAACCGCACAAAGCAGCATTTTGAAAATTACACTTACCAGGATGGTTTGCAAAGCAATGAATTCAATACACAATCTTTTTACAAAAGCGCTTCCGGTATTTTTTATTTTGGAGGTATAAAAGGGTTTAACTGGTTCAGGCCCGGTCCTGTGAACAGCATTCGCACAAAACCGCAGGCCGCGATAATTAAAATTTACATCCGGGATAAAACATTTCAAAAGGACAGTGCTTTTATAAATGATCGAACCATTACTGTGCCTTATAGTGAAGACGAATTCAGTTTTCAATTTGCTGCACTCGATTATACAAGACCTGAAGCCAATAAAATGCAGTACACACTGGAAGGTTGGGATGATGATTGGATAAACACTAAATCTGCTGCTGTCCGTTACAGTAATTTATTACCGGGTAAATATACTTTTCGCCTGAAGGTTTCCAATGCAGAAGGCGTGTGGAGCGATGAAGAACAGGTGCATATTTTTATCCGGGCGCCTTTCTGGAAACGCACCTGGTTTATAGTTATAATGTCGCTGCTGGCATTGTTCATAGTGGTTATAATTACGTATGGATTTTTTGAATTGAAGGCAAGAAAAAAAATGCGCCTGCTGGAAAAACAGATTGCCATTGATACCGAGCGCAACAGGATCAGCGCCGATATGCATGATGAGATCGGCAGTGGTATCACACATATTGCATTGCTGAGCGAATTGATTCAGCAACAGGAAAAAGATACAACCGGCATTAAAAAAGACGTAAACATTATTGCACTGTCTGCCCGTAAGCTGGTGCAGACGATGGGTGAGATCATCTGGGCACTGAACCCACAGAATGAAACGCTGGAAAATTTACTGGCTTATATCCGCGAACAGTCTCAGCAATATTTTGAAAACATGAATGTTAATTTCAGTATTGATTTTCCTGATCAGGTGCGGGATATCAAACTTACCAATGAACAACGCCGTAATCTTTTTCTGGTTACGAAAGAAGCTTTATCCAATGCCATGAAACATGCACAGGCTGATCATATTCATTTAAGTCTGGCCATTCAGGGTAACCAATATTGTTTTATTGTAAAAGATAACGGTAATGGAATGCCCGCAAATAGTACAAAGCTGGGCAGTAACGGTCTGCGTAACATGAAAAAAAGAATGCTCGATATTGGTGGTACCATTGAATGGAGCAATGATGAAGGAACGAAGGTGGAGTATTGCTGGAAGCTGATTTGAAGATTTGGAGATTTGGAAATTTGGAGATTCCTTCGATTTAAAGAATGCTTTATTTATTTGACTACTTCTCAGAATTGAAGAAATCATCAAATCACGAAATTATCAAATCACCAAATCACGCTACTACTTAATTCACATTTAATACAGCGATATAAAAGTTATCTTTCAGCCGATGATCCCGATAATAATTTTAGAAGATGATGAAAAGATCCGCAATTACCTGGCGGCATTGATTACCGGCTCGGGCGATTTTGACCTGGCAGCCAGCTTTTCCAATACAGAAGATGCGATGGCATATTTTGAAAAAGGTCTGGGCGATCATATCGAACTTGCTCTAACAGATATTCAGCTTCCGGGAAAATCAGGTATTGATTTTACTGCATGGTTGAAACCGCTGCGCCCCGATATACAGTTTATGGTATTGAGCATTTATGATGATGCTGATAATTTATATAAGGCACTGAAGGCGGGCGCTTCGGGATATATTTTAAAAAATACACCAGCCGCCAAACTGGTGGAATCATTGCACGATCTCCGCCGCGGTGGCAGCCCGATGAGCAGCCAGATCGCCCGTAAACTGGTGAATGCATTTCAGCAGGACATTCCTTATATTGACGCCAAAGAAAATCTTTCTGAAAGAGAAAAGGAAGTATTGCAATGGCTTTCAAAAGGATTCAGTTATAAAGAAATTGCCGCCAAACTTTCCTTATCCATTGAAACGGTGCGAACACATCTCCGTAAAATATATGAGAAGCTGCATGCACGTAATCGTGGAGAAGCACTTCGGAAATCCGGCCTGCGGTAATACTACTTTTTTCACACTTTTTTTCACGAAACAAAACCTGAGATTTGAATGTAAAGTTCAGCGGTCAATGCTGCTGTATATTTTCAAAAATTGTGTATGAAAAAAAGGATCGTTTCATTGATTGCCATTCTCATTGTGAGTAACAACATCAAAGCTTCGGAATATTATTGGGTCGGCGGAACCGGCAACTGGAGTGATTATGCCCATCATTGGGCTACAACCTCGGGTGGCAGTGCTTTTTACACACAACTGCCCGGGCAAAATGATAATGTATATTTTAATGCGGGATCTTTCACAGGATCTTTTCAATCGGTAACTGTTGATGGAAATTATTCGTGTAAAACAATGGACTGGACGAATGCCCTCAGCGGTTCTTACCTGGTAAATTCAGGAAGGATCATCAACATTTATGGGTCACTTAAATTAATTCCCTCCTGCCTGGCGGTGAATTATTATGATTACAGTGAAGGATTTATTTTCAAATCCACTACAACCGGCAATAACGTTACGATGGCTGGCAACGGCGTTTCTGTTCTTAGTTTTGATGGATCCGGCGGAGCATGGACCTTGTTGGATAATCTGTCTTTTGTAAAATATATATCTGCTGTAAATTTAATTACCGGTACACTGAACGCAGGCGGCAGAACAATTGCCTGCGATAACTTTAATTCGACTGGTACCAATACAAGAACATTAAATGCTGCCGGGACCATATTCAATTTTGGCAGAGGCAATACCACTTCGGGTTGGAATGTTACTCCATCACTTGTTTACAATGCTGATGCAGCTACTGTGATCAATATCACCAATGGAAGTTATACCAATGCTTTTAATGGCGGGGATAAAACTTATGCAACAGTTAATTTCAGCAATGCAAATTCAGCAATTAATGATGCAAATACATTTGGAGCACTGACATTTACAACCGTGAAGATTGTTACTTTGCAATCACTGAAAACACAAACTATAACAACAATAACTGTGACAGGATCAAACTGCAGTACACGCTTACAACTGCAATCCGATGCAGATGGATCCGCTGCGACGATCAGTAAATCTTCCGGTATTCTTACTATTGATAATATTTATCTGAAAGATATTTCGGCAACAGGCGGCGCAACTTTCAATGCAACCAATTCCTATATTCTTTCAAATGTAACCGGATGGAATGTTACCAATGCTGGTCCGCAATCATTTTATTGGAAAGGGGGTTCAGGCGATTGGTCCAGTACAGCGCACTGGTCATTTACATCAGGTGGTGCAACTGTAGGTTGTTTACCATCACCAATAGATAATGTTTTCTTTGATGCTAATTCATTTACAGCTGCAGGCCAGACGATGACCATTTCAGGAAAAGTATATTTTAATAATATGGATTGGACGGGCGTTACCAACAACCCAACTTTTTATCCCTATGATGAAATGAATGTCAGCGGTTCTTTTAAACTCTCGAATAATATTTTGTCCGTTTATACTTATGCAACTGCAAACTTTATCGGCGGCAGCACAGGTAATACGATCACACTGGCAGGCAAATCACTGAACACCCTCAACTTTAAGGGAACCGGGTCCTGGACCTCTACAGATGATGTGATACTTGGAGCAAATACCTCCATCAATTTTAACAGCGGTACCTGGGATGTAAGTAACCGGACTGTTACCACAAGTTATTTCAGCAGCAACAGTAATGCTGCAAAAACATTGAACATGACAGGTGCCCAATTAAATATTTCTTATTGGAATATTTTCGGAACGGGTTTTAACCTCGTGCATGGCAATACCGGAATCATTACTATGGACAATCAGAATTTTTGGGGAAATGGGTTATCGTATAACAAAGTAATTTTTGGAGGCGCCACAAATTATATCCATGGCAATAATACATTCAATGACCTGGAAATAATTCCTGGTAAAACGCTGAGTATAGAGAACGGTACCACACAAACGATTAATCATTCATTCACCGGCAGCGGTACCGCAGGAAATCTTACCAATATACTGGCAACAAATTATTATACCACGCCAGCTGCAAACTTTACGCTCGGTGCTAATATATGTATGGATTATGTTTCGCTTACAGATCTTACCATTACTCCGTCCGTTTGTTATAAAGCTTATGCGGGAATAAACAGCAGCAATGGTGGCAGCAATACCAACTGGATATTTGGTGCCTGTAATTCTGTACCTCAATACAGTTCATTACCAACAGCTGCATTGACATCGGTAAGTTCAAATTGTAATGATGGTATCTGGAAGAATTTTTACAATGCAGCATCGCCTTCACAATTGCTATGTTCAATAAAAGATAATGGTAATAATCTCGGAACGGTTAACAGCAGTGTTTATATAGATCCTTCTGTCGGTTCTTACAATGGCGCTTCTTATATGCAACGGCATTATGTGATCAAACCGCAGAACCAGCCCGTATCTTCAGTACAGGTAAGATTGTATTTTACGCAGGCTGAATTTGATGCATTGAATGCGGCGTCTCCGGCAATCACAACCATGAATGATATGGGCATCAGCAAATACCAGGGCCCTACAGAAGATGGTATTTATAATCCGGGAGATGCAACTTCATTGATCTTTATTCCATCATCCGGTATTATTTACGGAACAGCGTACGGCGTAAATTATGCTGAGTTTACCGTCACGGGATTTTCTGAATTCTGGTTCAGTCCCGCACCTTATGTACTGCCACTGGCATTACTTTCTTTTGATGCACAAAAACAGAATGATCAGCATTTACTCAACTGGAAAACTTCCAATGAGATCAATGTAAAAAACTTTATTGTTGAAAGAAGTAAGGATGGAATTAATTTTATCCAGATCGGAATGGTAAGTGCCATCGGAAATAATTCCGGCATCAGTGCTTATTCTTTTACAGATGTACAACCATTGAAAGGTAAAAATTTTTACCGCTTAAAGATGACCGATATGGATGGCAGATACAGTTACAGCCCGGTGAAATTATTACAAACAGATCAATCCTTTTCTATTCATGCAGAACTAAATCCATCACACAATAAAAATTTCACGTTAACGTGGAGTGGGACAGGCCAGGCTATTGCATATACATTGCTTGATGTTGCAGGAAAAATAATTCAGCAAAATAAAATAGTAAGCGATCCATTAAAAATATCAGTGCCTTCTTCGGGAATTTATTTTATCAGGATTTTAAAAAATGATGGTAATGCCGAGACGATTAAGCTGATCAGCTACTAACGGACATGGACCATAGACTATGGACCATTGACTCCTACTACTAATATCACATTTTTCAGCAACTGCATTCATTGTAATCTTAGGTTTTCAAACCAAAAACCAAGATAATAATGAAACATGTAAACCTGAAGGGACGATTGATCCAATTGTTTCCTGCACTTTGTTTAGCTGCCCTTTGTCTTTTTGCTTTTAGTTCGTGTGGTACTATTTTCAGTGCTTTTCAAAAAGGAAAACGCCCGGCTTACTTAGTCGATTGTCCAAAAGATGTTGTTGTAAAACTTGACGGAAAAGAATTGCCGATTAACCTGGAAGTATTCGCATCAAAAGAATTCATTGGTTCTACAGCTTCCGTAAATTATTATACATCCGCTATAAAACTTCCTTACAAAAAGCCAATTAAACTTGAATTCTATTCAGCGGCTATGGGAAAAACAGCCACGCTGGAAATGAAGCCTGGCCGTTATAAAGGTATTTTCTTTCTCAACCTCATTACTTTTCCAATCGTAGGACATATCGTTGATGCCGTTACGCATAACAATAAGATTCAGAAACCGGGATACATTGACGTGATGAATGTATTAAACAATGTGCCGATGAAAGACTGGCCAAGCCAGAAAAAACTAAAACAAATGGAGAAAAAGAAAGCAAAGAAAAATCCAGTAAGAAGTTAAAAGCTAAAAGACAAAAAGAAGAATGGTAAGGCTCAATGTCAGATCATTCTTCTTTTTTTATGTGTAACAATGCTGTAACTTGATTACAGATTTGAACAATACTGCTTTTAACAAGACTGGCTTTTTTAATTTTTAATTTTTACTTTCATGAGATTCTGTTTGCTGACGATATTCCTTTTTACAATCCATTTTGCTTTTTCGCAGATTACTAAAGACACAATCTGTATTCTGCAACTGAATGATGTGTATGAGATCGGTCCGCTGGAACATGGGAACACAGGTGGTATGGCGAAAGTAGCCACCTTGATAAAGCAGGCAGAGCAACGTTATCAGACATTCGTAGTGCTGGCTGGAGACTTTGTCAGTCCGAGTGTGATTGGCACTACAAAAATCGATGGACAGAAAGTGAATGGCCGCCACATGATCGATATGATGAACAAAGCGGGTGTAGACCTCGTCACCTTCGGTAATCACGAATTTGATATTCCGGAAAAAGACCTGCAGCAACGCATCAATGAATCGCAGTTTACCTGGCTCAGCAGCGATGTGGTTCATAAAAATGCAGATGGGTCGTTGATGCCTTTTTATAAAACAGTGCCGGATTCTGCTGCATTGCCAACATCATATATACTCACGTCAACCAACAACCAGTTTAAGATCGGCATTATAAGCGCGAGCATCAACAGCAATCCGCAGTCCTGGGTTGTTTACAGAGACCATCTTGAATGGATAAAGAAAGCATATCAGCAGGTAAAGAAACGGTCAGATATTGTTATCGGAATTACACATCTCAGTCTTGCAGAAGACAAAACAGTAATGCGTAAATTAAAACGTTTGCGGTTGATCATGGGTGGCCATGAACACCAGCATAATTATGTACGCATCCGTAAAGGAGCGATTGCAAAAGCAGATGCCAATGCAAAGACCATTTATCGCCACTTAATATTTAAAGACGGAAAAAAAATAAAGATCATTTCAGAATTGATTCATGCAGATAGTACTGTTGCTCCGGATGCAGGTATTGCAGCAGCAGTAAAGATCTGGGAAGACAAAGCTTACGCATCTTTCCGCGCTATTGGTCTTGAACCGGATGCGGTTGTTTACCATACAAAAGAACCATTGGACGGAACAGAAGCCAATATCCGTTTTAGACAAACCAATCTTGGTAATTTAATTGCAGCTTCCATGATGGCCGCATCCACAACAGCTGATGCAGCTATTTTCAACAGCGGTTCGATCCGCATTGATGACCGGATAGAAGGTGTGGTAACTCAACTGGATGTTATCCGCACATTGCCTTTTGGTGGTAAACTTTGTGAAGTACAAATGACCGGGGCTTTGCTGAATAAAGCACTGAATACAAGTAATAGTATCAAAGGCCTCGGAGGTTATCTGCAAACAAGTACGAACATTAATTTTAAAGAAGGAAAATGGATGCTGAATGATAAAATAATTGCGGATGAAAAAATTTATACAATCGTGTCAGCAGAATATTTATTTACCGGCCAGGAAAAAGGAATGGAATTTTTAAATGATCAGAACACAGATATTAAATCAATCAAAAGATTTGATGCTGTTAATGATGTGAGAACAGATATCCGGTTGGCAGTGGTTAAATATTTAAGCAGCTTGAGCAATTGATAATTGATAGTTGATAATGGATAACTCCTTCAATTTGTTAGTTCGGTACTATTACGAATATGCTTTCGGATTTAAAAAATTATCAATTATCAACTATCAATTATCCATTATCAATTAATTTTTCTCGCTCTTTCATACTGCACCGGCCATTTAATTGCAGCATTCAGTTCATGTGCAGCCCGCAATGGAAAATATGGATCGCGTAATAATTCTCTTGCCAGTAAAACAATGTCTGCCTGTCCGCTGCTGATGATCGCTTCTGCTTCCGTTGCAGTTGTGATAAGGCCTACAGCACCTGTCAGTATTTCCGCTTCTTCTTTAACAGCAGCTGCAAACGGAACCTGGTACAAAGGTTCAACGGGTATTTTTTGTAAGGGAGAGACACCACCGGATGAACAATCGATCAGGTCTGCCCCGGCAAGTTTCAATGCCATTGCCAATTGAACAGAATCATCTTCATTCCATCCACCTTCCACCCAATCAGTAGCGGAGATGCGCACGAACAAAGGAAGATCATCGCCCATTATTTTTCTTGCCGCTTCAGTAACCTGTATTAATAATTTAATCCGGTTCTCAAAACTTCCGCCATATTCATCGGTACGCTGGTTGCTCAATGGCGATAAAAATTCATTCAGCAGATATCCATGTGCTGCATGTATCTCAATTAATTTAAACCCTGCCTTCAATGCTCTTTGCACGGCTGATGAAAAATCATTAATGAATTGCTGAATATCTCCGGCTGTCATTTCTTTAGGCAATGGTTCATCCTCACGAAATGGAATTGCACTGGGCGCTAAAGTTTGCCAGGCACCTTCATCCTCAGTCAATGCCTTATTGCCTTTCCATGGCGTGTGATGACTTGCTTTTCTTCCGGCGTGTGCCAATTGAATTCCGGGTGTGGCTCCCTGTGATGAAATAAAATTTGTGATGCGTTGCAGAAAGGAAATATGTTCATCTTTCCAGATACCAAGATCGCCCGGACTGATCCTTCCTTCCGGAGAAACCGCAGTCGCTTCAGCGATTACCAATGCAGCACCGCCGACAGCCCTGCTGCCAAGATGAACCAGGTGCCAGTCATCGGCAAATCCATCTTCAGAAGAATACTGGCACATGGGCGATACCGCGATCCTGTTCTTTAAAGTAATGCTCCGGATAGTAAGTGGTTCAAAAAGATGGGGCATATTTTTTTGTTTGAAGATAATTCATGTTCTAACGTATTAAGACGGTTTTGGTTCGGTTAGCGGAGTCAATATGGTAATTTGATAATTTGGTGATGATATACAAATACAGATCGCTGATCCAAATATTTCGAAGAGAAAATAAGATGAAAAATCTGAAAAGAACCCTAAGCAGTAGGAATTACCAAATCACCAAATTACCAAATCATCAAATTCCTGCTACTTTTTAAACTATATTTACATCTCACAAATTACTCTTCCGATTTTGCGTTTTACAGAATTTAATTTTCATCCCGATCTTCAGCAGGGCATCGAGGCATCCAATTACGAAACAGCTACACCCGTACAGGAACAGGTTATTCCACCTATACTCGAAGGCAAAGACATTATTGCAAGTGCACAAACAGGCACCGGAAAAACCGCAGCATTTCTTTTGCCGGTGATGAATTACCTCATGCAGCACCGGGTTGACGGACAGGTTGGTGCCCTTATTATTGTTCCAACAAGAGAACTCGCGATACAGATCGGTCAGCACTTGGAAGGGCTCAGTTATTTTACAAATATCAGCTCTATTGCAGTGTATGGTGGTGGTGACGGAATGAGTTTTGTTGCAGAAAAAAATGCTTTTAAAACAGGCGCCGATATTATTGTGTGTACACCCGGCCGTATGATCGCTCATATCGGAATGGGCTATGTGCACATGAAACATCTGCAATTCCTGGTATTGGATGAAGCAGACCGCATGCTGGACATGGGTTTTCAGGATGACCTTGAAAGGATCATCAGCGAGCTGCCTAAAAAAAGACAGACCTTACTTTTTTCTGCAACCATGCCGGATAAAATAAGAAAGCTCGCGCATAAAATACTGCATCATCCGCTCGAGATCAATATTGCCATCAGCCGGCCGCCGGAAAAAATTGTGCAGCGTGCGTATATTATTTACGAAGAACAGAAGTTCAACCTCATCAAATATATCCTGAAAAATATTCCTTATAAAAGTGCACTGATCTTCTGCAGCCGTAAACAAAGTGTAAAGCAACTGGCTTCCGCATTGCATCGTGCAAAGTTTGCCGTCAATGAAATTCACAGTGACCTTGAACAGGACCAGCGCACGGATGTGCTGAATGGTTTTGCAAGCGGAAGAATTCCGGTGCTCGTTGCAACAGATGTGTTGAGCCGTGGTATTGATATTGATACAATTGACCTTGTGATCAATTACGATATTCCGCACGATGCCGAAGATTATGTGCATCGCATCGGACGTACTGCCCGCGCAGAAGCTGATGGAATGGCAATTACAATGGTGAGTGAAAAAGAGATTCGTAAATTTGATGCGATTGAAAAATTCCTTGGCAAAGTAGTAGAGAAATCTGTGGTGCCCCAGGAACTCGGTCCTGTGCCTGAATATAAAATAGCACCAAGACCAGCCGGTGGAAAAAATTCAAAACGGAAGTTTTATAAGAAGCATTAAAGATGTGTAGATATGCAGATGTGTAGATGGGAAAATTTTTTCAACCTGAAGCAGACATCTTCATATCTCCACATCTTCACATCGCATATTTCCACATTTCCACATCAATAATATGGGTAAACAAACCATCATCATCTTCTCATTCATCATTATTGCTGCTTTCGGCTGCAGCAAATACGCATCTACCAACCGCGTTTATAAAAAGCAGTCAAGAGCTTTTGCAAAAATATTAAAGCAATATCCATTACATGATTCTGCCGGCATTGCAGATTTTGTAGGCACGACCAACTTCAGTATGCGCAAGCCCAATTTTGTGATCATACATCATACTGCACAAAACAGTTGTGATCAGACACTGCAGACTTTTACGCTTCCGCGTACCCAGGTGAGTGCGCATTATGTGATCTGCAAAGACGGCACTGTGCATCATATGCTGAGCGATTATCTGCGTGCACACCAGGCCGGTGTAAGTAAATGGGGCAATGCCACCGACATCAACAGTATCAGCATCGGCATAGAACTCGATAATAATGGTTTTGAAGAATTTACCGAACCACAGGTCAATAGTCTGATCGCATTACTTGGAAGATTGAAAAGATCATTCAGTATTCCTGCAGCAAATTTTATTGGTCATGGTGATATTGCTCCAACCAGAAAGAACGATCCCAACTGGCGCTTTCCCTGGAAACAATTAGCCGATAAAGGGTTTGGATTATGGTTCGGCGATACAACGAATGTGATGGTTCCGGAATATTTCAAACCTCTGGATGCATTGCGTATGATTGGATTTGATACAAGAGATTCCAGTGCCGCCAAGCTTGCTTTTAAAAGACATTTTCTGCAGGATACTTCTTCAAAATTGAACTCCATTGATATTAAAGTGTTGTATGCATTGTATAAGAAGTATTGACACTTTCACCAATCGTTTCACTTCAATCAATTTCACGCAAAGGCGCTAAGGGGCAAAGACGCAAAGATATTTTCTTATGTATTTCTTTGCGGCTTTGCGTAAAAAAAATCAAAGTTCGCTGCAATAAAACCCCGCGCGCTGAAGTGTCTGTTCTACTTTCACCGGCGGCATATTATCTGTTTCCACACGAAGAATTTTGTCAACATCACTCAAATCAAAATTCCATTTAATCACATCCTGCATTTTATCGAGATGCGGCATGACTGCATGCACATCTTTTTTAAATTTTACATCGGTTTTGAAAACGAGTATCTGCATTGGGATTATTTTTGATTGTGTTGAGTCAATATTTCTTGCTCCATGTATTTTGTTGATCAGCCCTCATCCCAACCCTTCTCCTGAAGGAGAAGGAGCCCGAAGGGGCTGTTTGAAAATTTGAAAACAGCTCAACGTCAAATACTTTTCAACTTGTGTATTGAACATTGCGCGTTGATTATTGCGCATTTGTATTCTGCTTCTTTATTCATTATTTCTTTGTGCCTCTGCGCCTTCGCGGTTAATCTTCTCTTCATTAGATCCTCTGCCCCAGGTTCTGCACCGGTTGCGCATTTCCTGTTTCCATTTTTCACGATCTTCCGGATTCATACTATGCCATTTGTCTTTCATTTCATTGCTCCACCGGCCACCGCGCCTTCCACGGAATCCGCCATGAAAACCGCCAAACAATATTTTACTTAATACCAGTATGCCGAGCGCCTGTGTAAATGTGATCACAGATACATGGAGTACCGCCGGAAGTATGGCGTTCCATAAACTCATTACAATAAATCCAAACAGCAATACTGCCAGTGCTCCAAAAACAATTATGGCAATGATTTTTTTAATCCAGAAATTCTTTTTCATTTTATTGATTTTTTGTGCAGCATTCGCTGCATAATTTTTAAACAAATATTTTTTTAACTCTTAATTCTTAACTCTTATCAGTAATTCAACAATTCATCTCTGAGTACCTGTAATCTTTCCCGCAGATGCAATACTGCGTAACGTTTCCGGCTCAACAATGTGTTTACTGTTTCCCCGGATTGCTCCGAGAGTATTTTGAAAGGAATACCGTCAATCTCATTCAATACAAAAACATCGCGTTGTTCTTTCGGTAATTCTTCCAGCGCTTCCTGCATTGATTCCCAGAAAAGATTCCGCAGGTAAGTGGTTTCAGGATTGTCTGCACCATCAAAGAAAAGTTCCGTCCAGTCGAAGGAAGTATCCTCTTCGCCGGCATCAAAAATCTCTTCTACATAGCCTGTCTTTTTTTTGCGTTGCAGATCGGTGATCTTATTTCTTGCTACTGTAAAAAGCCAACCACTTAATTGTTCGATAGGTTGTGTGTTGCCGATGAACTGATAAAAAACATCCTGCAGGATATCTTCTGCATCAGCTTCGTTGTTCACTCTTTTACGAATGAATCCAAACAGTCTTTTACTGTATTCATTAATAGTATGGGTAATATTGTTCTTTTTTTCTGCAGTCATTTGTTGCGGTATCGTCAGCGCTTCGGTCATTACTAAGGTAGACGACGGCAAGCGTATAATATTTTAAAATTCATAAAATATTTTATCGTCTTTTATAATCTGCACTTTAATCAACGTTTCTCGTTTCTGGTTTCCAGTTGGTCGTTGCTCGTTTAATAGTTTTTTAATCGCGGTCTCTGCGTTCTATCTTAAACTAATGGCTGCTTACCAAGGCTTAAAACCTACAACTTATAACTTACAACTTTGTTATCTTCAATAAAAAAATACCATCATGGAATTCGGACGTGTGCCTGAAGCAGAGCTGGACAGCATTGATTTCACTTTGCCCAAAGATCCTGCATTCAATAAAACAATATTAAGTGGCAAACCCGTTAAGCATCCAAAGGTTTATCTTGGCTGTGCAAAATGGGGCAGGCCTGAATGGGTGGGCAAAATATATCCATTGAAAACAAAAGAGAAAGATTTTTTACAGCATTATGTGCAGCATTATAATTCCATTGAACTGAATGCTACGCATTATAAAATTTATGGACCGGCAGGTATTGAAAAATGGGCGGAGAAAGCAAAGGGGAAAGATTTTTTATTCTGCCCGAAGATGTACAAAGGCATCACGCATTTCGGCAGCCTGAAAGGAAAGGATTTTATTACGACCGAATTCTTCAGGGGCATCGTTGCATTCAAAGAACATCTGGGGCCACTTTTTGTGCAGGTAAGTGATGCGTTTTCGCCAAAACGTAAACAGGAGCTCTTTGATTTTTTGCAGTCATTGCCGAAGGACCTGCAGTTTTTTTTAGAGGTTCGCAATCCGGATTGGTTTGCCAAAGAAGATGTCCGCGAAGAATTGTTCAGCAAACTAAAAGAGATGAATATCGGTGCAGTGATCACTGATACTGCAGGAAGACGCGATTGTGCGCACATGCATCTTACAATTCCTAAAACGTTTATACGGTTTGTAGGTAACAGTCTGCATCCAACAGATAAACCGAGAATTGATGACTGGGTAAAACGTATCAAATACTGGCTGGATAAGGGTGCAGAAGAAATTTTCTTTTTCATGCACATGCATGATGAGGCCAAGTCTCCGGAACTAACGGTGTATATGGTAGATAAATTAAATGCAGCGTGTAAACTGCATCTTATTAAACCGCAGTGGGTTACTGAACAACCAAAACTGTTTTAAAATCTGAGCGTTATTAAAGACAAATTAAAAAGTAAAAATTAAAAATTCCTTCGATCCGGTAACTACTGCCAAAATAATATCCATTCAGCAGATTGAAATTTTTTTAATTTTTAATTTTTAATTCCTTGTTGTCCGCCAAATCTTTAACCAGTTCAACAAGCGCTTTCTCTTCAAGAACTTTTTTATTACTCGTCAATCCTTCCTGATGCCATTTTATCAAACGGATAAATTCATCTGCGATCTCGATGCCGGTAATATCGCCATCATTAAAACAGCAGCAGCCCGAATTAAAATAAGAGGGTTTGACATTTTGCAGATCTGCTTTGCTGAAATCATTTGAACTATGGTTGCTGTACCTTCCACTCGCAAATACCGGTTGATGAGTATGACCGGTGATGAGCAACAGGTTTTGCCCTCGGCTGCTCCATTCATACATGATGCGGTTGTGTTTGTTGCGCAGAAAATCATCATTGCTCGGCGTATTCACATTGATGCGGAGATATCGTTGAAAAGGCGTCCACAAATGCGCTACCATCCAGGTGCTGAAACGGTTGTTGTCACTCATTTTATCGCCCTGGTGACCGTGCGTTAATAAAACAGAAAGTAATTTTTCGTTCAGAGTTACTTTTAAAAGAACGGCTTCCCAAACGGGTAGGGGGAGCCTGAAATTATTTTTCAGATAAATGTCCACATCCATTTTATTTTTCCAAAGCAGATCATGATTGCCGAATGTTTTTATATAACGATCTTTTTCCTGAAATGCAGCTTCCGCCTTAAAAGCTTCCGTGCATTTTGGAATTACCTGTTCAGGTTTATATTTCCAGAGTTCTTCACTATCGCCCAGGTTGATAAAAGTAAAATCATTGGCGGCATAATATTTTAGTGCATTGATATAGTTTATTTCGCTGGCGCGGAAATCATCGGCATGATCGCCATTGCCTTTGTGCTGATCACTGAAGATGATGAATTTTGCAGATCCATTGATTTCTTTAACGCAGATGGTCTTGTTCTCTTTTTCACTGAGCCGGTAAAGTTTGCTCAATGATTTGAAAACAGATTTACGGTCGGGCGCCGCGGCATATTTATTGGCGATCCGTGTGATAAGTTTCTTGAATAAGTATTGTAACAATCTTCGCATTGAAATATATTAACTGTCTTTTACTAAGGTAAGTAGAAAAGCGAGCTGCAGTTTATTTTAAGCTAACAATATCAGTTCACGAGGAATTGAATAACGGATTAAAAATAGTTGTTTAACTTGTCTTATGTTCACCCGGCTGATCAGTTTCGATACATATTTTTTCCGGAAAATAAATCAGGAATGGAGTAACAGTTTTTTTGACAGTGTATTGCCTGCCCTTCGGGAAGCTAAGTTTTGGATACCACTCTATGTGTTTTTGCTTTTCTATTCCATTTACAAATTCAGGAAAATGGCTATTTTTTGGATCATCGCAGCTGCAGTGCTGGCCGGCGTTTCAGATCAAACGGGAATGATTTTAAAAAATATTTTTAAGCGGTTGAGGCCTTGTCAGATACATGATGGTATTGTTAACGCCAGGTTACTGCTGGCAGATTGCCCGTCAAGTTATAGTTTCGTTTCCAATCATGCGATCAATCATTTTTCATTCGCCTTGTTTATTATTCTAACATTGCAATTTAAAAAACAATACATCAATGCTGTATTTATTTTTTGGGCATTTATTATTGGATATTCGCAGATTTATGTTGGCGTTCATTTCCCTTTGGATGTTCTGGGTGGTGCAGTTGCAGGAATAATACTGGGTTACTTTTTTGCTTTTCTCTATAGAAAATTAATCACTTTCGCAAATAGTAAGCGGGTTAAAAATATGTAACGCCGCAATTGCCATCCGAACTGCCAGCCAATTTCTTTATAATATCTTTTATGCCTTGTTAAAATATTTCCCGATCACCGGAAGTTTCATCAACTCCTTTTTCTCTACCAAAGTAATGAACCATAAATAAACAAACAGCCACACGGTTCCCAAAGCAAGATTAATCATTTTATTTTCTATAAAACTGCTGATACTTTTCTGAATAAAAAATAATATGACTGCAATCACTATGTAGGCACAGAGTTTTTTCCATGCATACGGAACCCTGTATTCTTTTTGTCCCCATACAAAAGAAAAAACCATCATACTGCCGTAACAAAAGAATGTTGCCCACGCACATGCCACATATCCAAACCTGGGGATGAATAAGTAATTAATCAGGATGGTAATGAGCGCCCCGGTGATGGTGATGTATGCCCCGGCCTTGGTTTTATTGCCGAGTTTGTACCAGATGGATAAATTATAATAAATGCCAAGGAATATATTTGCCAGTAACAGTATTGGAACAACACCAAGTCCTGCCCATAATTTTTTTGCTATAAAATATTTAAGCACCGGCAGGTACAATGTTACTACCAGGAACATGACCGAGATGATGATCACAAAAAATTTCATTACCCTTGCATAAGTTCTTTGTGGATTTTCGGTTCCGGCCTGTTTAAAGAAAAAAGGTTCGGCACCCATACGAAAAGCCTGCACAAAAAGCGATATCAGGATCGATAATTTATAACAGGCGCTGTAGATCGCTACCTGCGTTTCTTTAAAATGAATATCGCCTGGCACCCACCATCTTAACATTATCCTGTCAAGTGTTTCATTGATCACGCCACCCATTCCTACAATGATCAGGGGCATTGAATAGACAATAATCTGTTTCCATAATTTTATATCTATCTTAAAACGGATGGCCAGAATTTCTTTGTATAAAAAAACAAAAGTTACAATCGCCTGTATCAGATTGGCGAGTACAATATAATAAACAGGGTTGCGCCTGATATCAACAAAATGACTCCAGAAACAGGTTGGATCTTTTTTTACCTGCACAAAACACCAGGATAAAAAAAAGAACGTAAAAAAAATGTAAGCAAGAATGCCGGCCAGTTTTATCAATGCGTATTTTCTCGGCCTGTTATCAAAACGCAATTTTGCAAAAGGTATAATTGACAAAGTATCAATCATGATGATGACGATGCTTAGTTTGATCAGCTCCGGATAATTAGCAATGCCGGCAAAATTTGCTAACTGGTGATGGAAAATCAATAAAGTAAATCCTAAAAGAAAAGTGCTGATAATAATGGAAGTAGCAGTGGTATTATAAATTGTTTTTTTGTTTTCTTCTTTATTTGAAAAACGAAAGAACGCAGTTTCCAGTCCGTAAGTAAATAATACATTTAAAAAAGGCAGTACCGCATACACCAGGCTCATCTTACCAAAATCCTCGCTGGACAATACATTGGTGAGGTAAGGCGTGATAAGATAATTTAAAAAACGGGCGGCAATGGAACTTACTCCATACCACATCGTTTGCCCCGCTAAACTTTTTATACTGCTCAATCATTCCTGTTTAAGTCTCAAATTTAATTGTAAAATGTGTAAATGTGAAGATGTGTAAATGTGTAGATGTGAAAATCTGTAAATAAGCGGTCTCCATCTCCACATCCTCACATCTCCATATCTTCATATCTTCATATCTCCACATCTTCCTACATTTGCTAAAACTATTTGCTATGAAACGACTTTACATGCTGGCCGCCGGCCTTTTTATTGCTGCCTTAACTTTTGGACAGGCCCGCAATGCCACTGCCGAATACAACAAACAGATAAAACCCGCCGTCGCCATTGAAATTCCGTTTTCCGAAAAAACAGTAGGCAATGCAATTGAAGACAAGATGACCAGGATGGGTTATAAAAGCAGTAACTCCAAAGGCTTCATGGTATATAAATCTGTGCGGCTTTCAGAACTGGGCAGCGGCTCTTATGATCTTTATTATGATATATCAAGGGTGAGCAAAAAAGACAAAGGCACTACTACTGTTACGCTGATGCTGAGCACAGGCTTTGAAAGTTTTATTGGCGATACTACCGACGCAACTGTGATGGATAATGCAAAAACTTATCTGAATGGATTAAAAGATATGGTTGCTGCGTACGACCTGGAACAACAGATCACAGAACAGGAAGATGTAGTAAAGAAGGCCGACAAAAAATATAATAACCTCGTTGATGACGCCAATGACCTGCAGAAGAAAAAACGCAAAATTGAAGAAGACATCGAAAAAAATATAAAAGATCAGAAGAGTCAGCAGGATGAACAGACCAAACAGAAACAGGTGCTGAATACATTGCGCGGACAACGGAAGGCTTAATGCAACATGCCGTTTACGATTCAGGAAAAAAATGTTCAATAATCAATGCTCAATTTTTCAATTTTCGAAGCGAACAGCTTTTCACTTTGAAAATTGATCGTTGAAAATTGATTATTGATTATTTGTATTTTGGTTTTGAAAGATAATGGTCAGAAGCGCTGGGAAAAGAATTATTTGTATTCACGGATTTGCAAACCTCGGATTCTTTACAAACGACGTATCAGTAAGCGTATAAATAAAATACAGCAGGTAACTTCTTTCATTGTTGCTGATCGAGATACCTTTTTTCAGTGAACTGTCGAGTGTAGCACTTTGTACAATACCATTCCGGTAATGATCAATTGCCTGGCCTAAAGAATAAGTTCTGCCATCATGCATATAAGGAAATGTGAGTGTTACATTCCGTAAACTTGGCACTTTGAATTTTAATGAATCTGCCGGATCGCCGGTGATCTTCATTCTACCATAATCTTTTAAAGTTTCATTCAGTGCAAAGCCGGTGTTGCGAAAACTATTGTCGGTAAACAATGGTTCTGTATGACAGCTATTGCATTTGTTTTTAAAAAGACCGTATCCGATCTGTTCAGTTTCTGTAAAAGTTGTTTCGCCCCTTTTCACTTTGTCGTATTTTGAATTGGCAGAAACCAACGAGCCGGTAAACTGTGCCAAAGCTTTCAGCATGCGCTGGCTATTGATCAATCCATCTCCAAACGCAGCTTTGAACATGCGCCGGTAGGCCGTATCTACTCTGATTTTTTTTAAAATGCTGTCAACATTTTCTGCCATTTCATTGCTGGCGCTCATGGGAGATAAAGGCTGCACTTCAATATGATTGATCCCTCCATCCCACTGCAGCAGCGGCATCCAGGCAAGATTAAAGAGTGCGGGTGCATTGCGGGTGCTGAATGAATTATTAAAACCATGGCTCAGGTCATGATCATAAGTTGCAAAAGCCGCAAACTGCTGATGGCAACTGGCACAGGCAAAATTTCCGTCTTTACTTAAACGTCCGTCATAAAATAATTTGCGGCCCAATTGAAAACCTTCTTCCGATAATTTATTGTTTGCAAAAATATCTTTTTGAGGTTTTGGAAAGCCTTTTGGAATATCGAAACGGAGATAAGTTGGTTTGCCCGGACCATGGTTTTCAGTCGCACTGATCGTGAGCAGCGCAGCCAAAAATAAAATCGCAAGTGGTATGATGATCTTTAATTTCAGGGAAGTAATATATTTTTAATACTGAATAAATGACTGCAGTTATCTGCAATTTTTTTGGCCAATGTTCCGGGCGTAGTACAAACATTCACCGATGCAATTTTAATATCATTGGGATTTTGCCAGAGCATATTGATATCAGCCTGGATAAAAATTATTGTGGTCTTCCCTTCCATAATTTTAAATGGCGTTGAAAGATTGATTGGCTGCATCACTTTATTGATGCCGGCATATCCACCGAGGTGATATTCGATCCGGTTATTAAATTGTTTTGAAATTGGTGAAGTCCCTTCCAGTTTCAATGTTACGTAACCACTGTTCCAGGTCCAGAACATATCATTCATCGGATCGAGTGCGCCGGATTGCGCGCCACTGCAGTTCCGCAGACTATCTATGCCCAATAAAAAATTAAATGAATTATAATTGCCGGCCTTCACACGAAATTCAAAGCTCAGTGATTCAGGTTTGGCAGCATCGATGAGATGATAGCTTTCATTTTCTTTTTCAGCATTGTTTAAATAAATATTGCTGATATAATATTTGAATTTGTGAATGCTGTAAGTTTCGGAAAAAGGATTGGTATAAAAAACAGAATCACTTAATACAAGCGGAAATCCATTCACTGTATTGGTAAAAATAATTTTAAGCGAACCTTTATTTTGCGCAAGAACATTTTGCTGAAAGGCTGTGAAGAAAAAAAAGAATATGACAATTGTTTTTTTCAAAGGCATTGGCTTGAGTAACTTTTTAAATTCCTGAAATTCTTCAACGTTAAACGATCTTCTTCCTGCTTTGTTTCAATTCACCGGTCCGTTTTTTATTCTGGAGAATTTTTTCTTTTACAGATTTCGGAATTTTAGTCGGCCGTCTTTTTTTAGGAACAATGAGCGCCGCGGCGATCATTGCATTCATTTTTTTAATGACCACAGCTTTATTGCCCAACTGGCTGCGTTCTGTCTGGCTTTTTACAAGCAACGAACCTGTTGCATTGATCTTGTTAGCCAGCTT
>JBDUCW010000279.1:0-2511 GCA_040003235.1 Ferruginibacter sp.
TACCTGCATTGGGATAATTTACTTACACTCGAATTCAATGACTCACTTCCCAAAGTATGCGCAGTAGAGATCACACCCAATACAAAAGCAACTACTATTTTCCTGGCAGGTAATTCTACCGTAGTCGACCAGGACAGAGAACCATGGGCTGCCTGGGGACAGATGTTTCCACGATTCTTAATTCCTTCAAAAGTGGTAGTTGCTAATTATGCAGAATCAGGAGAAACATTAAAAGCATTTAAAGGAGAAAAGCGATGGGATAAATTGATGAGTATGGTCAAGCCTGGTGATTATCTCTTCATTGAATTTGCTCATAATGATCAAAAACCCGGAGGCAATCACCTGGATGCTTTCACCACTTACAAGCAAACATTAAAAGAATGGATCGATGAGGCAAGAAAAAGAAAAGTGATACCAGTATTAGTAACGTCTATGAATCGCAGAAGTTTTGATTCAACCGGCCATATCATCAATACACTTGAAAATTTTCCAGAAGCAATGCGACAAACAGCAGCCGAAGAAAAAGTGGCATTGATCGATTTGAACGCAATGAGTAAAACACTTTATGAATCCTGGGGCGTAGAAAAATCTATAAAAGCATTTGTGCATTACCCGGCGCATAGTTTTCCCAAGCAGGACAGTGCGTTAAAAGACAACACGCATTTTAATCCCTATGGGGCATATGAACTGGCAAGTTGTATCGTCAGTAGTATTCAACAGCAACATCTTTCTTTGGAAAAGTATATTAAGAAAGATGTGAAACCTTTTGATCCTGCAAAACCATTGGATCCCGGGAAATTTTACTGGCCACCGAGCCCGTTCATCGAGGCGGTGAAACCAGATGGTAATTAATTCAATTGTCAAATGAAAGGAACATGAAACAGTTTATTTTTTTTATACTGATCATTGCTTCAATAAAAGCGAAGGCAACCAACTATTTTTTTAATATCCGTGACTATGGCGCAGTGGGTAATGGAAAAATAGTAGATACAAAGGCTATCAATGATGCCATTAATGCAGCAGCTGATGCAGGTGGTGGCACTGTTTATTTTCCAGCCGGCACTTATCTCAGCTATTCCATCCATCTTAAGAATAATATTTCGATCTTTCTCGATGCCGGTTCTGTTTTATTGGCTGCGGATTCTTCTTCCAATGGAAAATACGATGAAGCTGAACCGAATGCTTTCGATCAATTCCAGGATTACGGGCATAGCCATTGGCACAATAGTCTTATTACCGGTGAAAATTTACATGACATATCAATTCTTGGCACGGGTATCATCAACGGCAAAGGGCTAAGCAGAAATGCTTCGGAACGACGTCCCTGGGGTAATAAATCTATAAGCCTGAAACTCTGCCGCAATGTTATTCTTCGTGATTTCACCATTCTTTATGGCGGTCATTTTGGGATACTGGCAACAGCTGTAGATAATTTTACCATTGATAATTTAAAAATGGATACCAATCGTGATGGTATGGATATTGATTGCTGTAACAATGTCCGTATTTCTAATTGTAGCATTAACTCACCTTATGACGATGCAATTTGCCTGAAGAGTTCGTATGGCCTTGGTTATGCAAAAGCAACTGAAAATGTAACGATCACTAATTGCCAGGTAAGTGGTTACGACCTGGGTACATTTTATAATGGAACTTATCAACGCAATGAATGGAAAAAGACTCCTGACAAGGAAGGCCCGACCGGCAGGATAAAATTCGGCACGGAATCAAACGGGGGATTTAAAAATATAACGATCTCCAATTGTGTTTTTGATTATTGCCGTGGACTGGCGTTGGAAACTGTTGACGGCGCTTTGCTTGAAGATGTTACGATCAATAACATCACAATGAGAGATATTGTGAATGCTCCCATTTTTTTAAGACTGGCTTCAAGAATGCGTGACCCTGCTACTGACTCAACAAGAGGGGCATTAAGAAGGGTGATGATCAGTAATGTGATGGTGTATAATGCTGATTCACATTTTGCATCTATCATCAGTGGCGTGCCGGGTAAGTTCATTGAAGATATACAACTGAATAATATCCGCATTTACTACCGGCAGATGGATTCTTCTTTTAATAAGATACCGGCTATTGTTCCGGAAAATGTAAAGCAATATCCGGAGCCGGCTAAAATGGGTGTGATGCCGGCATATGGTTTTTTTATCCGTCATGTAAATGGAATTAAATTAAATAATGTTGAAGTAAGTTATATGGGAAATGAAGTACGGCCTGCTATTGTAATGGACGATGTGAAAGAAGCTGATTTTTTTCGGGTAAAGGCAAAGACAATTCCAGGCGTAAAGAGCATCGTTTTAAATAATGTTGAAAATTTAAGTATAAGAGAAAGCGCAGGCTATAAAAACAAAGCCATAAAAATAAATCGATATCTATAATAAACAGTAATATTTGAAAATGTAACGAATAAAAAAAACAGGAGAAATGCAATCTTGCTAAGCGCTGTCTTTTGATAACGAAGATGTCTCGACTGAATGAAGAACAGGAGAAATT
>JBDUCW010000173.1:0-8296 GCA_040003235.1 Ferruginibacter sp.
ACCTGTTTACATAATCAGTTAAATTTCTAAAGAGTAACTGGCCAATCGTATTGATCACGATACCACCGGCGTTCTGGTTCTGAAACAGGCCCTGGTTCTGTGATACAAAGGAATTAAATATCAGTACACTGCTTACCTGTTTGTTCATTTCGTTGTCATCCCTTTCAAAATCAGCAAGCTTTGAAGTAACACTGATGTCCTGTTTGTATGGACTGTTTTCAGGAAGAGCGAATTCAAAATTGATGATTGGTTTTTTCAGCGTGTTGGTAAGATGCGCAACGATAGTAACATCACTTTTTGCACTGCTTCCTTTCAAAGAATAGAAACTGCTGAAGTCAACGTTTGGCGCAAGGTATTCTGCATCCAGGTCTATATCCGCATCAAAGGGATCGGGTCTGTTCCATGAAATGGTGCCGCCTCTTCTGAGTGTAAAACCTTTTTTTACGAACTGCTGAAAATTGAAAGTGTATTGTCCGCTTTCAATTGTATAAGTTCCGGAGATTTTTAATGGCTCTTTATTTCCTACAACTATATTCAATAGTCCGCTGCCCTGACCTTTGATGATATCACCGGTGGTTTCATCCAGTATTACATCTACCTGGCAGGCCGGGTTTGCTTTCAGGTTCATATCAACCAGGATATTGGTTCCGGCTTTTGTGGCAAGCTCATTTTCCATCAAACTACCGAACTGAACAAAATCAATATAATCTACGGCACCTACATCTTTTCCGGATCCTGTTGGCAAATAAATATGATTGTTGTCACTGTACAATGTACTCGGCCCTCCATTAATATCCATCCGCAGATTACTGATCGGCCCGTTCATGTCCAGCGTAGCATTACCGATTATTTTTCCGTAGAACTGACTGTTGTCGCGCTTATTGGTATTCATCAGCAACATCCTGTCTGTCTGCAGATGAATGTTATCAAAGAAAAAATCTTTAAACAGGCGATGCTGTAATTTACCAGTAAGCGTTGCTTCATTATTCAGGGTGTCCTTTAAAGTGATGCTGCCGAAATCTATTTCCCCCGGATTGAAAATAATGGTCTCATTGCTGAACCTGTATTTGCATTGTGTATAATTCACTTTGAAAGATCCATTGGTAACGGCTACACTTCCTGTGATGTCCTGGTTTTTACTGTTGGAAGATATTTTAAGATCGCTGACCGCATTGCCCTCCATGTTACTGAATATGTTTCCGAGATAGGGCTCAAGAATTTTCAGGTTCAGATGTTCAGATGTAAATGCAATGTCTACCTGTTTATCTGAGGTCGAATCTCCAAAATTGATGGATCCACCCAGCTGAAATTTAGCAGTATCATTATTGGCTCCTACATTAAAACGCAATACATTATCTTTTCCAAAACTCGCATCAGTAACGTTCACATTCCCCAGATAAGAATTATTAAAAGAAAAATTTTCTGCGATACCGTTCTCAAATTTAAAATCTCTTTTCTTATTTATAAAAGGATTGGTGATCCTTACAGTACCACTCAGCAGGCCTTCTATGCGTTGATCTTTTGTAAGCAGCTGCGCAAAATCGAGTATGTTTATTTTTTTAAGCGTTACCATTATATCTGTATTATCACCTTCTTCACTGGGTACCGTTGCAATGGTGATCTCCTGGTTATCCTGAAGAAATTTTACTTCGCTTGCATCAAACAAAGAATTGCGGATCACCAGTTCGCCGTCTTTTTCCAGCTGCCATTTTTTATCATTGATGATAAATGAAGAAGGGGAGAAGTGAATTTTTACGCCATCGCGATAAGTGATCAGCTGCGCATTCAGTTCTGCCTGGTTCAGCGTTTTACTGGCACTTGTTTTAATACTTACAATAGTGGAATCATCATGGGAAGTAAAATTTAATTGCGCCCCGGGAAAATGAAAACTATCGCTGATAGCAATATCACCTGTCTGTAATGTAACAACCAGTGAATCCGAATTTCCCTTGCCTTTTAAATCAATGCCGGAAAAAGTTTTATCATCATACCGCATTTCCGGTATCTGCGCATCCAGGTTCAGTTCATTTCCATCAAGGTTTATATTTCCTTTAATGGTGGAATTATTGAAGCCGCCCAGTTTTTTATCCAGCAGATGTACATACTCATCTACATTTTTTGTATGAATAATAAAATCAAAATCCTGTTTACTCAAATTCCGTACAGGTTTTTTTATGTAAGCAGGATAATAATTACTCAGGAAATAACTGAATGCATCCGGCAGTTCCAGAATTTTAAAATTACCCGAAATAGTTGCATCTGCTTCGTTGCTTTGCAGAATGAGTTGTTTTTTGTTGTCGGCCAGCAGTAAGGATTGCAGTGTGAGAGAATCAAAGGACAGGAGTTTGCCCTCATGTTTTAAACTTGCGGTATATATCTTTGCCACGCCTGAAAAATTATCAATATTGCTTCCGGTAAAATTGATATTGAAATTACCCGCCAGTTGAAATTCATCTTTAGTGATCTTTAATTTTTTCAGATCTGCATTGGAAACAAGTGCATCGAAATTAAATTCCGGCTGCGTTCCGTTGAAATTAATGCGTCCATTGAAATTATCAACTTTTAAATTGGGATCATTGATGCTGCCGGTGCCGTTAAACTCCTTATTTTCAAAATTTGCATTCAGTGCAATATTCTGGTAAGTAGTTCCGGAAAAATAAAACTCTTTAAAAGTACCATCGAAGTTTGCTTTCAATTCTTTTGCAGTAAAACCACTGCCACTGATCTTTCCATCTACGGCAATATTACCCAACTGACTGTTGTTAAGAAAAGTTCCGAGCCTGAAACCTCCGGTGCTGATCTTACCCGAATACAATGCAGGCTTTGCAGGAAATATTTTCATATTCAGATCACCGGCGATAGTGCCCAGTGCAGTATTAAAAGTTCCATAGGTTACAAAGTCATTGATGAAGCCCGTAAAATTTCCTTTATAACGGATATCGCCCAGCATATTCAAGCGAATGCCGCTTACATTTTTTAAGGAAGGAAAGAGAATCACAAGATCGTTGTAGTTGGTCTGCACATCATTGCCTTTAAAATCAATGAAGGTTTGTTTCAGATCAGGCAGGCCTCTCAAAGCGATATCACCATCAACTATTGTGTTACCACTTTTGATAATCATTTTTTTTGCAGTAAGATTATCGATCGTTCCGGCAGCATTTCCGCTGATGTCAAAAGTTCTTTTCCATGATTTCAATGCGGGTGCAAAAATGGCAATGTCGTCACTGTTGATACTGCTGTTAATGAACCTCCCTTCCAGTGTTACATTGTGAAGGAAATTGCTCATATCCTCATTGAAATTATTATACTTCATGGCATAATAATTTTTAAGATGACTGTTGTTGAGCACCAGGTCCAGTTTATTGAATTCCATAATAGCCGGCGTAAACTTCACATCTGCCGCTATTCTTTTTACATGGAGTCCGCTTTTTTCTTTCACCGAAAGATCAACTGTAGTTGTCAGTGTATCTTTTTCAACATGTATATTTTTCAGACTGCCGTTGATCTCAGAAAATAAAAGATGCTGGCCATCGAAGCGATCGGTATAAGCGGGCCGGTCTGTTGGTTTTTCTGTACCGAAAGTTCCGTCATTGATCGTCAGTTCTTTTACATCAAAGCGCCATCCGGCATTGTTCCATTGATAAGGCAACGGATTTGTGACAGCAATATTTACAGTAGCAGGAATGACCGGGCGTTTACCAATATAATTTTTTTCTGAAAAAACAGGACGATCCAGTTTCAGAGAATTGATCCTTATATTTTTATTATTGAAATCAAGTTGATCGGCGTCAAGATTTAATTTTTTTACTTCCACCAGCAGATTTTTACCGGACCATCCGTCAACCTGGTTGAGCTTAAGATTGTTTAGTTCCACTATTTTCAGATCAAAGTCAATTCCTTTTTTGGGAGTAGTATCTTTTTTGGGAGTAGAAAAATAATCGGTAAGGAACTGGTAATTCCAAACGGAATCAGACCTGTTCATATTGATAACGGCATTATTCAGCTGGATATAATGAAGTGTTGCCCTGTCTTTCAGAAAGAACCAGTCGGTGATCCTTACATTCAGTTCCTGTGCATACAATAATGTATCTTTTTTAAGATCTTCTACCAGTACACCCTGTATATTCATTTTATCGAACAGAGAAAAATCAACATGCTCTACTTCTACTCTGGTATGCAGTTTTGCAGAAAGGTTGGCCGCCACTTTTTTTACGATAAAAGTTTGTACCGCGGGAATATGAATGATGAACCAGCAGGCGGTAAGCGTTAGGAACAAAGAGATAAAGAACCAGAGTTTTTGTTTTGCCTTACGGTAATAAAAAAACCAGCCGGTAATCCAGGCTGCTACTGCAATATAGAAAAGCAATTGAGAAGCCGGAAGAAGGAATAAAAAAAGGCAGGCAAGGGCCAGCCAGAATATCAGCGTTACAAATATGCCTTTTAATATTTTAAGGGTATTGCCCAGGGTAATTATATATTATCTGTAAAATTAAAGCTTCGGCGCCTAAAGGCAAATTCGGTACCAAAAAAGGCCTGTTAAAAAAAACAGATGTTGCATTTGTAAATGAACCTGAAATTTAGGGTTTAAATACCGTTATATTGAATTTATACAGGCGTTTAATTTACAATAGCCGAAGCGATCGATTACCTGAGGCATAATCTGCAAAGAAAGGGAACTGTAATTATCATCCGTTAGTTACACTTAATCGAAATAAGAAATAAAAAAACTGCAAATGATTATTCTGCTAAAATTCTTAATTCATGATTCTTAATTCTTACCTGCATTCCTCGGCATCGACAGATTCTTCCATCCGGTATTCCTGACCATTTTACCAATGTAAACAACCTGGCCAACATGATAAGGATAATGCGCCAGTTGGCGGTTAATGGCATCCACCACCGTTAGTGGTTCCTTGCGGATATAAATAGTTTTCAGCAGATCGGCTTCCCGTAAATTATTCAGCGCAGCGAGATAACAGGTCCAGCCTTTTTCCCAAAACAAAAGCAACTCTTGTTTGGATGAATTTTTTATTTCAAATTCCGTATCGCGGTCACGCCATTCTTTTTCACCATCTGTTGTAAGAAAATCCGTCCAGCGGCTGAGCATATTACCGGCTACATGCTGTATGATGATGGCAATGCTGTTGCTTTCTTCATTGGGCTGGTAGTGCATCCCGGGATCCGATAACTGTTCAAAAGTTTTATCGCCGAGTTGTTTGTAAGAAAGCGAACGCTTGACAGCGCTTTGCAAAAATTCGGTAGCAATGTTCATCATTTAAAATTTATCGTACAACTAAACAGTAAAATTGCCTTTTGAAATAATCCGGATACTATACGAAATAATACTTATTACAACGGCAATGACCACCAACCGGGTAGATCTATAATAGAACTGGTATCCCCTGTTAAACAAAGAAACATCTTTGCTTTCAGCAGCTTCGGCCATTAATGTATTTGCCCGTATATAAAAGATCCAGCAAATAATATTTAAAATGATTAATACCAGTAAAACCAGCGGGGATATTCTGTGCAGGTAAAAAGAATGAAAAGAGTCAAAGGGTTTTGAGGTCAAAGTCGGATACCAATCAATCAATTCAAGTATGGAGCGGATGCCAATGAACACAAGCACCATTTTTATGAGGTTCAGATTTTTTTTGATGAGATTAATATCCATACCATCTGCAAAATCGTCTTTGATCAGATCTTCCATGGAGTTGTATGTTAGGTTATTCGTTTAAGCAAGTTGTTAGATGTTAGTTGTCAGGAATAAAATGTGGCAATTCGTGTAATTCGCTTAAAATTCGTGTTTTAGTATCCTTCTGCATCATCATTGCCCCGCTTATCACCCACCGCAGTAATGATTTTACTTTTATCATCGATCATGATGATTTCTGTCCTGCCAATGCCGCTACGCACATGCATTTTATAACCCATCGCTTCCAGTTTTGCTTTCGTAGCTGGATCAAAATCTTTTTCGATATCCAGTTGATCCGGTAGCCACTGGTGATGAAACTTTGGTTTGTTGATGGCATCTTCTGCATTCATACCAAACTCAATAATATTTACCAGTGCCTGGAAAACGCTTGTGGGGATGGTAGTTCCACCGGGCGTGCCTACAACAATATAAGGTTTACCATTTTTTAAAACAATTGTTGGCGTCATGCTGCTGAGCATTCTTTTATTGGGAGCAATTGCATTTTTTTCATTGCCTACAGCACCATACATATTCGGTATGCCGGGCTTTACACTAAAATCATCCATCTCGTTATTGAGTAAAAAACCTGCACCGCTTACAACTGTTCTGCTGCCATAGCCGCCATTTAAAGTGGTAGTAATGCTTACTGCATTACCATCTTTATCAATCACACTTAAATGCGTGGTTTCTTCACTCTCTTTAATATTACCTTCTTTAATCATCGTGCTGCTGCCAGCTTTTCCGGGAATAAAATCTTTCATGCGTTCTTCGAGATATTTATCACTCACCATTTTTTTTACCGGCACTTTTACAAAATCAGGATCGCCCAAAAAGTAAGCCCTGTCTGCATAAGCCCGGCGCTCAGTTTCCGTCATCAGCTGCACGCTTTCTGCAGATTGAAACTGCATACTGCTGATATTTCTTTTCCCGATCATCTTCATCATCTGTTCTAAAATAATTCCGCCACTGCTGGGAAGTGGCATGGTAAGAATTTCAAAACCTTTGTAAGGAAAACTGAGTGTAGTTCTTTCAACCGCATGATAATTTTTAAGGTCGGCAAGACTGATAATTCCTTTACCCTTTGCCATTTCATTCAGGATCAGATCTGCAGTAACGCCTTCATAAAATCCTTTCTGACCATTATCGCGAATACGTTTTAATGTATTGGCGAGATCCGGTTGAAAAAGTGTATCGCCTTTTTTCCAGGGAATATTTTTTACAAATGCAATAGCTGAAGTATTGAGCGCAAGAAATTCTTTTCGGGTATTATTAAAATCATCGGCCTGTGATTTCGTGATCACAAAACCTTTTTCAGCAAGATCTATTGCGGGCTGAATGAGTTTTTTAAAAGGCAGCTTTGCATATTTCATACAGGAAAAAATTCCTGCAACAATTCCGGGTACACCGGATGCCAGATGTCCGTCCTGTGATAAATGCATCAATGGATTGCCATCTTTATCAAGATACATATCACGACTTGCAGCAGTAGGGGCTTTTTCGCGATAATCAACTGCTACAGATTTTCCATTTTTTAAATGAGCCAGCATAAAGCCGCCGCCACCAATATTACCTGCTGCAGGATATACCACAGCCAATGCAAGTTGTGTGGCAATCGCTGCATCAATGGCATTACCACCTTGCTGTAACATCATGACGCCTACCTTACTTGCCAACGGATGCGCTGATACAACTGCTCCATTGCTGCAGATCTTTTTCTTCTGCACCGTGTAGTTATAAGCGTCATTTTCTAACACTTGTGCATACAAACCAGTCGCTGCTGTTGTGGCAACGATCATGCAAATCAATCGTACAATATTCATCCGCTAAAATATTTATTCGAATTTACAGGAATTAAGCCCAATAAAATTTATCTTTAAAGAACTGCTTAATTAAAAAACAATTGTTATGAGAAAAAACCATTCGTTCCGTAAACTGGTATTATCATTATTGGTAATCCTTTTTTCTGCTGCTTTTGCAAATGCCCAGACAGGCACTATTTCGGGAACGGTAAAAGATGTCAACGGCAATCCGTTGGCTGGCGCTTCCGTAACAATCGAAGGACAATCAAAAGGAACCACCACAGATGCATCCGGAAATTATTCTTTAAAAATTGCAGCGGGCAATTATGTAGTAGTGATCAGTTATGTTGGACAAACGCCCACTAAATCTTCTGTTACCGTAACTGCCGGGGCCACTACGCAAAATAATGTAAGTCTTAATTCCGTCGCAGATCTTGGCGCAGTGCAGGTTGTAGGAAGCCGCAGCCGTTTACCCCGGAGTATTATCAGTACACCTGTGCCGGTTGATATCATCAATGTAAAAGAAATAAAAACTTTTGCGCAAACAGATGTTTCGCAAATGCTTACTTATACAGCGCCGTCTTTTCAAAGTGCCCGGCAAACGATCAGCGATGGTACGGATCATATTGATCCTGCCGGATTGCGTGGCCTCGGTCCCGATCAAACGCTTGTTTTATTAAATGGTAAAAGAAGACATAACACCGCATTGGTAAATATCAACGGAACAGTAGGTCGCGGTTCTGTAGGAACTGATCTGAATGCAATTCCTGTATCATCTATTGACAGGATAGAAATATTAAGA
>JBDUCW010000057.1:0-26911 GCA_040003235.1 Ferruginibacter sp.
GCTGCAAATGTTGTTCATACATATGCAAATCCCGGAATTTACAAAGTAAAGATAATCGTGAATTCTGCGGGTGGATGGTGTTCGGACAGCAGCAGTAAAACCATAAACGTTTATGCAACGCCGGTACCTGAATTCAAAGTGCAACCGGTATGTATCAATCTGCAACTGCCATTGGTAAATCAAACAGTGAATAACAGTAATTCAACACCCAATTATTTATGGGATTTTGATAATGGTCAGACTTCCAATCTTTTTAATCCTGTTCAGATTTATTCTGTTCCGGGAACTTATACCATTAAGTTATCAGTGAGTACGTTACAATGTCCATCTCCTGTAAATATCAAGCAGCAGGATATTGTGATTGATGCAGCGAGGCCCGGTGTTACCTATGCAACCAGAAATGCGATATTGAATTTTCCGGAGAAACTCGAAGCAAGAAATTTTGGTGGATCAGTATTGTGGACGCCGGGAAAGAATCTCGACAAAACTGATAGTTATACACCAAACTTTCGTGGATTCAATGATCAGTTGTATACCATCGCCGTTAAAACATCGAGTAACTGCGTTACAATAGATACTCAGTTAGTAAAAACCTACAAGAAAATTAATGTGTATGTGCCCGATGTTTTTACCCCGAATGACGACGGAGTAAATGATCTGCTGCGCCCGTTGCTGATGAGTTTTAAAGAAGTACATTATTTCAGGATCTATAACCGATGGGGTAAACTTTTATTTGAAACCAAAACAGACCGGCCAGGATGGGATGGAAAAGTAAAAGGTATTGCTTTAGATACACAAACTATTATCTGGATGCTCGAAGCAGTGGATGTTGATGGAATTGTACACCGGAATAAAGGAACAACATTGCTGATGAGATAGGACGTTCAAAAAGTTTAAGACGTTTAAGACGTTTAAGACGTTTAAGACGTTTAAGACGTTTAAGACGTTTAATTTTTTGAGGAGAATGAAGATACGCTTCTTAGGTAATGTAACGAATTGAAAAACCTATTGAACATATTAAACCTTCAGATTGTAACAACCTCAAACCATTAAACGATTTAAATCTAAACGATTCTTACGGCTTTTTATAAGGAGCATTCACCGTATCCGGCAATGGTATCAGCAAGGGGCCTGATTTATCTTTTCTTCCAAATACAGAAACATTTACATAACGTTTCGGATTGGTGCGCAGATCATCGAGCAGCAGATTCAGTTTGTTGGAGGTTGCTGCAAGATTATTATACAACCTTGTATCATTGATCAGTAATCCGAGTGTTCCATTATTACTGGATAATTTTCCCATAGAGGTCTTCACATCCGCCAATGTACTGTTGAGCAGGTTCATGGTTTTGTCAAGATCCAAATTACTGAATTTGGCGGTGGTCTTGTCCAGGTTTTCCAATACATTAGTAACCTTCTGATTGTTTTGCGCAAGATTGCCGGTAAAAGCATTAATGTGATCCAGTGTTTTTGCAAGTGCTCCGGTTTGTGTATTCATCAATATTTCCAGCGAAGCAGACGAAGCAGAAAGTTTAGCGGTGGTGACCGTAAGATTATCAAGGATGTTGCGTATATTATTTTTAGCTGCCGGATTTACCACATTATTTACAGTGATCAGTACTGAGTCGAGTGCCTTTACAGCATTTTTAACTTCATACAATACAGGATCGAGTTTGTCCATAGCGTCATCGAGCAGACCAGGAATTGCTCTTGTGGAAATTGTATCGCCGTTGACGAAATAATGATTGCTGCCACGGAGTTTTATTTCCAGTATGGTGGTGCCGAGCAGGTCTTTGCTGATAATGGCAATGGAACTGTCAGGAACATCGTAAGAATGTGTAAGATTGATGCCCACTTTGATCAGTCGCATATCAGGAGTGAATTCAGTAGATGCGATTGTACCGACCTGTTTACCATTTATTTCAACAGGATTACTGTTGGCCAGGCCTTTAATATTATCGAAGACTGCATAGAGTTTAAAATCTTTGCTGCCGATGCTTTTTCCTTTTAAAAAATTAAATCCCAATACAAGCAGTGTGATGGCTATAACAGTAAGAGTGCCCACTTTTGTTTCGTTGCTTATTTTCATGCGGTATTTTTTATTTACTTTTTCCCTGGCTGTACATCCATCAAAAGAAACTTAGTTATTACAATGCTGTTGCCGGATAACATGGTAAAAGTACATCAGTTAGTTTGACCGGCAAAAAGGAAAGTTGACAGCTGCCAGCTGACAGAGTAATGCTGACTGACCTGAAGATTAAAAGGCTGGCTTAAATATTATGCATAAAAAAAATTGATAAAGCTGCCGGACTGAACCGTATCAACTTTATCAACGCTGTTAACCCGATCATTTATATACCAGGCGCAATTATTTTGCTCCCGTAGCCGTACTGTCTGCAGCATTGGCCTGTTTGGGATTCTCAATAACTTCTTTATAGTGCTTAATTGCTTTTACGATTGATTCCGCTAATTCCTGCTGACCTGCTTCACTGTTGAGATAACGTTCATCATCATGATTGCTGATGAAGCCTGTTTCAACAAGCACCGCCGGCATATTAGTGGCCTGTAATACCCAGATACCTACCTGGCGCTGATTGACACCGAGTCCTTCGCGGCCGGTTTTATCAACTTCCTGGTTGATATAATTGGCAAGGCGCGAACTGCGTTGCTGATACCTCGTCATCTTTATATTCGCCAGCATTTTCTTTTCGGTAGAATTAAAATCGACGTTTTCATAAGTTGTATCAGAAGATGTCTGCGCTTCAAAAGTTTCTTCTTTTAAAATGGCTTTGAGTTTATCACTCGTTTTATGCGGGGCAAATATCCATACACTGGTTCCGCTTCTGGAAGTTCCGATCTTATAATATTCGATGATCGGTTTTTCCACTTCACGCGGGATCTTGGTTACTTTTTTTACTTTCTTCTTTCCCTTCTTTATCCATTCAACTTTATTGTCGTAAACAGTTACTGTACGGTAACCCGTGATGCGGCTACCGGTTTTTAATTGTGTTGCATCTGCATGAATACAAACAAAAAGATCGCCGCCGTTTGCATTGGCAATATCTGCTTTTTCAGGAGGCGATTGATAAATATCGCTGGTACGTGTAGGAACAACCTTTACACCAGGCATTTGTTTTTTTAATTCATCCACTACTTTAAGACTGATCGCCAGGGTAACATTTTTTTCCCAACTGTAAAGACCGCCTTCATAAGCACCGTGTGCGCCACCATCTTTGCCACCATGGCCTGCATCAACAATGATTGTATTTATTTTTTTTACCGGAGGGGTTTGTGTCTGTTGAGAAAAAGCAGGAAGGCAACCAATCAGGAATAATGTTTTTGTTAATACGATGGCCTTTAATTTCAGCATAATTATAACGGGTTTATTTCTGGATGACTAATTATAACTTCTTTCACAACAACTTGGAGCATCATTCGTTATTTTTGCCGCCAACTGCAATGAACAACGTTAACAAAGGTAAGGCAAAATATATTTTTTTATGCTTGGCTGGATTACTCCTGCTGATGTTAACGCAATTCAGCAGGGCTGAATTATTTTTTGAAGGATATTTTCACAATACATTAACTGCCGATACAATTCCCAAACCCAACCGCAGGCAATCTTTAACTCCAACAGATATTAATGCAATAAAAAAAATCGTAAAGGAAGATTCTATAAAGAACAGTAAAATAAAACCGGATACGGTCATTATTCCCAGGATTGATTCTTTCTCTGTAAAATATTCCAAAGACTCTCTGAATGCACCGATCGAATATCACGCAGATGACAGCATGATCCTGGATGTTCCCACAAAAAAATTATTTCTGTATGGTAAAGAGTCTAAAGTCAATTCCGAGGATAATGAACTGACCGCTCCTTTTATTCAATATGATCAGAAAACAAATGTCGTTACTGCATACATGCTGAAAGACAGTCTTGGAAATGTTTTGAAATATGCAAAATTCAAACAGGGAGATTTTAGTTCGGCAAGTGATACACTTCGTTTTGACCTGCTTTCCAAAAAAGGCCAGACCAAAGGCACTTATTTTACGCAGAACGATCTCTATGTGTATGCATTAAAAACCAAAAAGAAAGATTCCAATACCATTCATGCCAATTATGTGAGGTTCACCACCTGTAATCTGGATACACCACACTTTGCCTTTGTAAGCCGGCGTGTAATATTCATCAATAAAAAAGTGGCGTTCACCGGCCCTGTACATCCGGAGATAGAAGGCGTGCCGATTCCCATTGTATTGCCATTTGGTATCTACCCTTTGAAACAGGGAAGACATAGCGGAATTCTGGCACCAACTTTCAGTGCCAATGACCAGTTGGGTTTATCTCTCGAAGGATTGGGTTATTATAAAGTACTGAACGATAACTGGGATATCACCACCCTCGGAACTTTATATTCATATGGAGGATGGACGGCGAGGATAAATCCCAGGTATTATAAACGATATCATTACCAGGGAAATTTTTCACTGGATGTACAGCATCTGAATATTGGCTTGAACAGTGATTCAGACCAGGTGAAGACAAGAACATTCAATGTTACATGGAGTCATACTGCTGATACCAAATCAAGGCCCGGTGTTACTTTCAGCGCCAATGTAAATGCAGGAAGCAGCAAGTACAACCAGTTTGTTCCCAATAATCCTGTCCGCAATTTTCAGAACCAGCTTAGCTCATCCATTTCGTATGCGAAAGTATGGAAGGACAAACCTTTTAATTTAAGCATCAACGCCAATCACAATCAGAATACGCTGCAGCAAGTCATTAATTTAAATCTGCCTGATATTGCTTTTAATCTCAACACACAATATCCTTTCCGTAAAGCAAATCCAGCAGGCGAATTAAAATGGTATGAGAATATCGGCGTAGCACTTAACACGAATGCAAAAAGTCTTACTTATTTTTCCGATTCTGTAGGTGCAATAGATATTGCAACACAGATCCGCAAAAATTTTCAATGGGGCGCATCGCATAATATTCCCATTACATTATCACTTCCGCAGTTAGGTGCTTTTCAACTTTCACCAAATGTGAATTACCAGGAAAGATGGTACCAGCGCAAACTCCTGCGTAACTGGGATCCTGCTGCAAAAAAAGTAGATTCAATTTATAAAGATGGTTTTTATTCTTCGAGGGATATGAGTTTCAGTCTTTCGCTCAATACCCGCATCTTCGGTATGTTTCAATTCGGAAAAAACAGCAAGGTTCAGGCGATCCGTCATGAAATAAGACCCAATATCGGTTTCTCATACAAACCTGATCTTAGCAGCCAGTTTTATAATACGATACAGGTAGATACTTTTGGTAACAGGGCACGTTTGTCTGTTTTTGATGGATCGGTATATGGGGCTTTCTCCGAAGGGAAATCCGGGAGTATAACTTTTGGTGTTGATAATAATGTGCAGATGAAAGTGAAAAATAAAAAAGATACCGGTGAGGCTGCTATCAAAAAAATAACCATCCTTGATGGACTGAGTATTGGTGGAAGTTATAATCTGCTGGCCGATTCATTTGCGCTCAGTGATTTTAATATTTCTGCAAGAAGCAATCTTTTTGATAAGGTGAATATAACTGCGGGCGCGGTGCTCAGCCCTTACCAGGTGAACAGTCTTGGTAACCGTGTAAAAACATTGGTATGGAAAGACAAGTTTTTTTCTCTTGGGAGACTCGTAACCGGTAGTGTGGCCATGAGCACCCAATTTAAAGGCGGCGATAAAAAATCGGGCAACGACAGCAAAACAAATCCTGCACTGCAACAACAATATAATCCCTCCACAGGTTTGCCGTTGGATGAATACCAGCAGGAGCTTACTTACATTAATAATAATCCGGGACAGTTTGTTGATTTTAAAATTCCATGGACCGTGAATCTTTCTTATTCACTTACATTTTATAAACAACTGAAAGCAGATTATACAGGTTTTACAACTGTCTTTACACAGGATGCAACGTTTAACGGTGATGTGAACCTTACTGCCAAGTGGAAAGTAGGTACCAGCGGTTCGTTTAATATTACACGGAAAGAACTGGGACAGCTTTCTGTTTTCATTTCCAGGGAAATGCATTGCTGGCAAATGGCCATCAATATTTCTCCGGTTGGTACATACCGTTACTTCAATATCAGTATCAGTCCAAAATCAGGTTTGCTCCGCGATCTGAAGATCAACAGGACGAGGTCTTTCTATGAGTTGTAAGAAGGTCAATGGCTGATAGTGAGTGCAGATTTAAAATTGTTGCATTGCTGAATTGCTGATATTGTTATGAGCTTTAAACAATATGACCATTTAACCATATAGCAATGTATTTTCATTCCTCATTTATTCGCACTATAATAATCCCACATCATTTCAAATACTTTTTTTCTCAGTACTTCAGTAGAACTGCCAGGTTCAATTTCTACTACAGGTAAAAAATGAAAACGGACAATACCAGGTAACAGGTACAATGGTTTTGTACTTGATAACCGTTTGGCCGTTCCAAAAAGTACTGCAGGAATAATAGGTTTTCGCGTATCAATGGCGAGTTTGAAAGCGCCGTCATGAAATTCTTTTAATGGCTGGCCCGTCTTATTACTCGTGCCTTCCGGATAAATACACATGTGTAAACCCGCAGCCAGTACTTCTTTCATCGCTACATAACTTTTGATCCGGCTGTCTTTATCTTTCCTGTCAACCAATACAGAACCCAGTTTATAAATTGTACCGAATACAGGTATCCTCGACATTTCAATTTTAGCAATGGTTTTATTGGGACCAGGAATATAAGGACTGCTCACCGGTACATCCATCAATGAACTGTGATTGCATAAAACAATATAGTTGGAGCCTTTTTTAAAATGCTGTTTTCCTTTGATGCGGATAAACACGCCGATCAGCGGAAGATAAACATTCATCCATATTCTGAATAATGGATAACTGATACGGCTGCGTTTCGGTTCTTTCCACAAGAGGCATAGAAGAAAGAGCGGAAAAAAAATCAGCATCACGATGGTAAAAGCGATAATGCCCCAGACCGCCCAGATTCTTGCAAATATATTTTTCAGTAATTGCATTCTTTGAATATAAATAAGAAGTCAAAAGTAAAAATTTAAAAAACGCGTTTATATACTGCTGGTCTGTCTTTATTTTTACTTATTAATTTTGATTTATGCGGTTCGCATCAGCCTTCCAGTTTCCAGTTGATGGGTTCCAGCTTGCCTTTAACTAAAAAATGATTCGTCTTTGAAAAATGTTTGCAGCCAAAAAAACCTTTGTCAGCACTGAAAGGAGAGGGGTGTGCAGCTTTCAGCACATAATGTTTTGTTTCATCAATGAGCAATTGTTTGTCCTGTGCAAATTTCCCCCATAATAAAAAAACAACTCCCTCTTTTTCATCCGATATTTTTTTTATTACCGTATCTGTAAATTCCATCCAGCCGATCTTTGAATGACTGGCAGGTTCGCCAGCCCTTACCGTTAGTATAGCATTCAGCAGTAACACACCCTGCTCAGCCCAGGCAGTAAGATTGCCAAAACGTTCAGGCATACTCACACCGAGATCCGTTTTTATTTCTTTAAATATATTGATGAGCGAAGGTGGCGGCTGTATATTTTCCGGAACTGAAAAACTAAGTCCGTGTGCCTGGCCTTTTCCATGATAAGGATCCTGGCCCAGTATTACTGCTTTTACGTTGTCAAATGGTGTAATATTAAACGCATTGAAAATAAGATTGCCGGGAGGATAAATTGTTTTGCCTGCAGCTTTTTCGGTCTTTAAAAATGTAACGATCTGCTGGAAATAGGATTTGCTGAATTCATTTTTTAAAACTTCTTTCCATGAAGGCTCCATCTTTACATCCATTACTTATCTTTTATTTATTGAAGATAGAAAATAGTTGACAGATGACAGTTATCAGTTGAAGAAAAGAAAAAAATCTTTGGATATTTTTAAGTTAGCTAAGCAAGCCAGTAAGTCCAGACAAAAGCTGCGTTAAACAAATGCTTTAACAATCCTAAAAAATTATCCATTATCAATTATCCATTATCAATTCAACATGCCTTTAACTTTCTAATGCTGCTTCAATGTATTCATTACAATTTCTTTTCTGCGTTTCGAAATAGTGAGTTGTTTACCATCACTCATCTGCAGTTGCCCGTCCTTATCAACTTTTGAAACATACCTTGTGTTCACCATATACGATTTATGAATGCGTAGAAAACCATGATCCGCCAGCAATTCTTCATATTCACCCAATGTTTTGGAAACCAGCATAGGCTTATGTTTGGTAAAAGCAAAACGTGTATAATTGTTTTCACCTTCGCAATATAATATTTCCAGCGGCTCATAAAAAAATACGCCTTCTGTAGTAGATAAGGCCAGTTTAAAATCTTTGGGATTTTTTTGCTGAAGGTTGGTGAGCAGATTGGATACCTGTAACTGCTGGCCCTGGTTCTGTTGTTTAATGATATGACGGTTAACTGCATTCTGCAATTCCAGCACATCGATAGGTTTTAATAAATAATCGAGTGCACTGAAGCGGATCGCTTTGATGGCATATTGATCATAGGCGGTTGTAAAGATCACATCAAAATCATTGCCGCTGGTCATGCTTAAAAAATCAAAGCCATTCATATCGGGCATCTGGATATCGAGCATTACCAGGCTTGGATTAAACAGTTTCATTTGTTCCAGTGCATCTTTAGCATTGCTGCAGTAATGAATATCTACCGGCACGGTTATATATTTTTCAATCAGCACTTTTAAAACATTGCCGGCTGCAGCTTCATCGTCAACGATCAGAATCTTTACCATAATTTTTTTATTAAAGCGGTCCTAAATCAGAAGGAAAGGAAATGATCACAGTGGTTCCCGCTGCATTTCCTGCTTCATCTTTTTTGTCAATTATTTCGAGTGATATATTTGTTTTTAGTTGCTGGCCCAACACCTGCAGTCTTTGCCGCAGCATGCTGGTGCCTTTCGAATCAAACTGACCACTGCCCAGTTTTTTTGCACGGATCAATGCAGCCTTTTCTCTGCCGATCCCGTTTTCATCGATGGTAATATAAAGTAAGCCATTTTTTTCTGCAAAACTAATGAGCAGTGTTTTGTCACCTTCTTTATTCCGGAGCCCATGCCATATTGCATTCTCTGCAATGGGTTGCGTGATGAGAGAAGGGATCATGATCTCTTCATCATCGGCCAGGCCATTGGTGTCGATAGTATACGAAAAAGATTTGCTGAAGCGCAATGATTCCAGTGAGAGATACAGTTCCAGCATTTCCGTTTCACTGCCCAGCGGTATCAGGTCTTTTTCGGAATTGTGCAATACCATACGTTGCAGCTTTGAAAATTTAGAAAGGTATTCATACGCAGCATCCACTTTATTGGTGAGTATACATTCCTGAATTGCATTCAGGCTGTTGAAAATAAAATGGGGGTTCATCTGGCTCCGCAATGCTTCCAGTTTTGCTTTCGACAACTGGTCATTCATGCTGTACATTTCTATCTGGGCCTGCTGCAGGGAACGCTCTACTTTTAATGACATGATCTTATTCGCAACCAGTGTAGCAATCGTATTCAATACCTGCAGATGCTGTTGCGTAAAGAAATTTTTCTTATCATGTTCACTGTCGATTACACCGATCAGTTCATTGTTATAGATCACGGGAACCGTTATTTCGCTCAGTCTTATCTGGTCATCAGGCCTGTAACGTTTGTCTATCGAAGTGTCCGGTATCAGTAGAGCTTCTTTTGTTTCCATTACATTCCCTACCATGCCCTGGCCGGGTAATACATCAAAAGGACTTATCCTGATCTGCTCCGCTGTATCTTTAGAACCGAAGCCGGCCTTCTGTACCATTTTTGTTTTATCATCATTCCATAAATATATCATGCAATCAATAAAACCAAGTCTTGCAATCAGGTTCTTTGCAACATCCCACAAAACATCTTCCACTGTATTTTTATCAATGAGCGAAGACGAAAAATAATTGATGATCTGTTCAAGTTCAAGTTTACTTTTATACTGTTCTGCATTGAGTTGCTGAACTTTTAATTTTTCAGCTTCCACTACTTTTATATGTCTTTCACGAAAGCGCATAAATAAATAGATCAATGCGGTCACAGCCGCGATCAGCAATGCAATGAACCACCAGGTTTTCCACCAGGGAGCTGCAATGATTATTTTTAATTCTGTGATGCGCTTGCAATAAATACCGTCGCGGTTTCTGCAACGCACTTTGAAATTATATTCACCATATTTGAGCTGATTATAAACGGCAGTATTTGTTTTATCGGCAGTCACCCAGTCTTTGTCGGCACCTTCGAGCTGATAAAAATATTCAATGCCTGAGGGCGACCAGAACTGCAGTGATGCAAAGTCGATGCGCAGGTTATTTTCTTTGTAAGATAGGCGCAAAGGTTCATCATTCATGATCAGCGTGTCGATCATCATTTCTTTTTCAAAAACATGCAGACCTGTTATATGTACATAAGCTGGAACTGCTGAATTGGTAATGGATGCAGGGTCGAAAGAAATAAAACCACTGGACACACCGATCAGCATCTTACCATTATTCATGTGAAAAAAACGGCCTGTAAAACCATTATCCGTAATACCATCATCTGCATCATAGGAGGTAATGCTCAGATGCTGCATATCTATTTTGCAGAAACCGCCACTGCCGCAGGCTGCCCAGATATTTCCTTTCTGATCTTTCGTGATTGCCACCACAATATTATTGGGCAGTCCTTCCCTGGCAGTGATGGTTTTAAATGTGCCTTTTCGTTCATCAAAAATATTGATGCCCATTTCCGTAGCAATAACAAGGGTATCTTTATTGTATCTTAAAATATCACTCACACAATAACTGCTGATGCTGTTACTGTTCTTTTCATCGGGAATAAAAGCAGTTGTAAATTTTTCTGTTTTTTTATCAAATACCTGCAGGCCGTTATTAAAAGTGCCGACCCAGACTTTATCTTTTTCAGCCAATACTGCATGCACTCTTTTAACTGATGCTGCATCTGAATAAAGAAAGCCGGTATAAAATTTTTTCTGTATAGCCGAAGCATCTGTTCTTACCAATCCTTTGCTCCAGTGGCCCATCCATATTGCGCCGTCACTGTCTTCCTGAATACAATTGACGGGCCCTGAAAGTACAGTGTCTTCCCGGTCAATCACACGATCAGTGCGGAGATCCAGTTTTAAAAAAGATTTGTGTTGATTCGGTGACCAGATAATATCATGTTCATCTTTAAAAAGATTCCAGACCTGGTTCACAGATGAAAATTCATTTGCTTTTTCAGGAAGCAGGTATTGTTTTTTAAAATGAAAAGAACTGTCCATTTTTACAATACCGCCATTAAAATTATAGCAACTCATGAAAAGAGTTCCGTCCTGCAACTGCAGAAAATCCGATACAGGGGATTGTGGGAAACGGTTATCCGATTCATGAAGTTGGTGCGTGGTAAATATTTTTTTATCCGGATTAAAAATATTAATTCCCTTTTCGTTACCGATCAGAATATTGCCGTCAAGATCCTGTGCAATACAGGCGCTGCTGGAACCATTTTCACCGATATGATAACGGTAAGAAACGTTATTATCTGCATTGATCACTGTAAAACTATCGGCCTGCTGGTTATACATTGCCAGCCCTCTGTCGGGAAGGCCGACCAATATTTTATTTCCGGCAAGACTATACACTGCACCCACTGTTTCTCTCCAGCCATTGGCCATAATTGCAATGGGATGTGGTCTTTTAAAACTATAAGAACTGATTTGTTTTGTAGAAAAATGATAGCGGTACAGCATTCTTTGATAACCTGCACTTACCCATAGATCGGTTTTTGTCCATAAAACATTCTGTATGGTTCCGGTTATTTCAAAAACAGGATTGTGGTCAGGATTGTATTCACGACTATATAATTTTTTTTCCTGCTGACTGTACATCATTACTCCATCAGTGGTGGAGAGCCAGAGATTATTCGCAGAGTCAACTGCAAGACCCGCTGTTTTGATATTTTTATTGATCCCGAGCAGGGCATTGAATTTTTCAAAATGGTTTGTCTTTGAATTCAGGCGGAAATATCCTTCATGTCCTGCGATCCAGATGTTACCGGTTTTATCTTCTGCAAAATGCCAGATACCATTGATCCGTTCAGCAGGGGTTGTATGAAAATTATAATTATAAAATCTGCCGGTTCTCCTGCTGAAAAAATAAGGTGCACCATGATCATTGCCTATCCAGAGCCGGCCTTTGCTGTCTTCAAAAACATCACTGATCCAGTCTGATTGTAAAGCGGCAGTGTCGTGAATGTCTGCAAAATAATTTTTAAACCTTATCCCATCATACCGCTGTAAACCAGCCTGGGTGCCGATCCAGACGAAACCGTGAAAATCGCGGCAGATAGTGGTTACCCTGTTATTGATCAGTCCGTCACGCACAGTGATATGCCTGAATATCTGGTCGGCATTCTGTGCGGTAACAGAATATGTCATCACAAAAAGCAGTAGTAAAAGGGAAATATTTTTTTTGCCGGGGATAAAAATGTTTTAGGGATAAAAGTAAACAATAAAATGACGGAACCGGAGTCGTTCGCTCAATAGTATTGAACGTTCCATAACTAAAGCGCATCACTGCTGCATTACGGATTACATTTACTCAAATCAATCAGCATGAGAGAAGCCGCCAATACGATCATTGCGAAAGCAATGGAACTCGAAGCCGCCCTGAGGGCTGCTTCGATGTGGCAAAAAGAAATACCAGCCTGGGTGCATGGGTTTGAAGGCAGTTCGGGCATGCCTGCAATTGATTTTGCACAATGGCTTCAGTTTGTTTTTATTCCCAATCACCTGCAACAGAACAGCGCAATACCCGTTGCCGGAAAAAAACTGATTGTGCCGCATGCGGTAAAATATTTTGGGGATGATGTGAAAAAGGAAAAGATACTGCAGTTATTGATTGAGATAGATGCGATGCTTTGAAAGTTTAGAATTAGCATTAAGAGCAGCCCTAAATAAAATGACAGACCATTAAGGTCTGTCGTTTTATTTTTAGTGATCCCGGCACGATTCGAACGTGCGACCTACAGCTTAGAAGGCTGCCGCTCTATCCAACTGAGCTACGAGACCTTTTTTCAGGCTGCAAATATACAGGAACAAAATTAATTGCAGGAAGACGGTGAAGGAGAAACTATCCGGTTTTAGCAAACCGCCCATGAACGTTGCTTGCGAATGTGCTGCAGGAAACATTTAACTACTGCTTTCAGAAGATCGTTCTTTGGTTTGTTCTGATGTAAAACTAATAGCCGGCATAATAAAATTATAGAAAAAAAAGAGTATTATTGCAAAGAAATAGCTTGATGGGTAATGTTTTAGACAATACCTTTGCCGGCGACCAATAACTAACTTTTCACCTTACGGTGAATATCCTTAAACTAATTGACACAAAAATGAAACAAAAAACTCTGCTGATGGTAAGCTTCACCATCCTTATGTCTGCTGCATTTGCTCAAAAATCGTCAAACAAAAACAATGGTGCGCCCGCCAAAAAAACACAGTTGTTCGGCATGCATTTCAATATCGGTAATTTTAATGGAGCCCAAGCATTTAAGGCGAGTGAAAACACAGGTGCAACTACAACAGTAAAGAACCTCGCACTCGGCGTAGGCTTATCTTACTGGAAAGGTATTACTTCAAAAGTTGATTTTTCTTTAAAGCTGAATGGCATGTTCTACGATTACAGTGCCAAGCAATATGGCCAGACTGGTAAAACAGAGATCGGTCTTGAACTGGAACCTACCATTAATATCCGTCCCTTCAATGATGCCAATACCTGGGCACCTTTTATTACTGCCGGTGCAGGTGTAGGTATGTACACAAATCACGTAGGCGGTTTTGTACCATTGGGTGGTGGTGTGCAGTTTAACGCAGGCGGATCTACTTACCTGATGATACAGGCAGCATATCGCATCTCTTTAACTAAGAAAGTGATTCCTGATCATCTTTTTTATTCTCTTGGGTTTGCTCAAAGCTTTTAATTAAAATAAAAACAAGTATGAAACAAAAATTAAAGCTGATACTGATCTTCGCTGTTATTTTTTCTTCGGGTGCAATAGCACAAAAAAGGAATCTGAGTTATCCTTCCAATAAAAAGACTCAGCTTTTCGGAATTCATTTCAATGTTGGCGATTTCAATGCCGCCAAAGCTTTCAGTGCAAGTGACAATACCGGATCTGTAAGTACGGTTAAAGACATGGCACTCGGTATGGGACTTTCTTACTGGAAAGGCATTACTCCCAAGATCGATTTTTCTTTAAAACTGAACGGCATGTTCTATGATTACAGTGCCAAACAATATGGTCAGACCGGCAAAACTGAGATCGGGATTGAGCTGGAGCCAACCATTAACGTCAGGTTGCTGAATGATGATAATATCTGGAACGGATTCCTTACAACCGGCCTTGGTGGCGGACTCTATACCAACCACATCGGTTCATATGTTCCATTGGGCGGTGGTATCCAGTTCAATGGTAAAGGACTTACTTATTTATTTATACAGGCCGCTTATCGTGCATCGCTTACTAAAAAAGTAATACCTGATCATCTTTTCTATTCACTTGGTTTAGCCCAGAGTTTTGGCGAAGACAAACCAAAAATGCCGCCGCCGCCTCCACCGCTTCCTGTTGTGGAAGCTCCTAAAGACAGAGATGGTGATGGCGTATTGGATGTTGATGATAAATGTCCTGATGTAAAAGGCCTGGCTTCTCTGCAGGGTTGCCCTGACCAGGATGGTGATGGTATTGCAGATGCAGAAGATAAATGTCCAACAATTCCGGGCCTTGCCAAATACAATGGCTGTCCCATACCCGATACTGATAAAGATGGTATTAATGATGAGGAAGATAAATGCCCGACCACACCTGGATTTGCACGTTATAACGGTTGTCCTATTCCGGATACTGATGGTGATGGTGTGAATGATGAAGAAGATAAATGTCCAACAGTTCCTGGTGTTGCATCCAATGCAGGTTGTCCTGAAATTAAAAAAGATGTAATCGAAAAAGTAAATGTTGCGGCTAAAAATATTTTCTTTCAGACCGGCAGCAATAAATTACTTGCCAAATCAAACGCAGCAATGAACAATATTGTAAAGTTGCTGGCTGATAATCCAAGTTACATGGTGGAGATCGGCGGGCATACTGACAATACCGGCACTGCCGCCAAAAATCAGGCGCTTTCTGAAGCAAGAGGTAACGCTGTAAAAGATTACCTGGTGAAGAAAGGTGTTGATGCAAGCCGTATCAATGTTACAGGATATGGTCCGGATAAACCGATTGCTGATAATAAAACAGCGGCCGGCCGTGCCAAGAACAGGAGAGTGGAACTTGAATTGAAAAATAATTAATAAAAATATTTTTTTAAAACTGCCCTGCAATTTTGCGGGGCAGTTTTTTTATGGCCTTATCTTAATGAACATTTTCATAATCGCAGCGGCCGGTCTTTAAAGAATTCCCAGATGATTTCATTGGCATCAAAATCTTTACACACTTTACCGATAATGATCTTGGGAAGATATTGCGATCCGCCGGGAAGCGCATGCCCGCCATTGATTATTTTTATCAGCGTAACATTGGTTCCGTTGCTTTCATTGCGGTAAGTATATTTTACTGCAGTACAATTGTCCGTTTTATTTTCATCCGGAATATTTTCAGTAACTGCTGCTGAAGTAATGCCATCGATGGCAAGATATTTTTTGATTGTTTTTTCTGTTGAAGTGCAGCCACCACGGTTACCGGTCAGCTTATTGCCCACTTCACCACCATTGTAAGGAACCAGCGGATCTTTTGTGCCGTTGATCAATAAAAAAGAAACCGGGACGGCAGGCCTGAATTCATCATCAATACGTTGAGGTATTGACGCACACACGGGTGCAACTGCAAGAAAGCGGTCACTTAATTTATAAGAAAGATAAATGGAAAAGAATCCACCGTTTGAAATGCCCGTCGCGAAAACTTTTTTCATGTCAACCGCATAATAAAGCTTTAATGAATCGAGCAGCTGGCTGATAAATTGTACGTCATCATTTTCAGAAATCGAAGCTTTGAATTCGCGGCCATCATTCCATTGTTTATTGATGCCCTGCGGATACACCGTTATAAAAGATTCACGGTCGGCAATGGCATCCATTTTCATGTAGCGTTGCATCTGTTTGGCATTGCCGCCACCACCATGAAAGATCATTACCAACGGCAATTGTTTGGATGCGCTGTAATCCGTAGGAAGATGCAGCATATATTCACGCGTAACATTGTTGAGATTAAAACGGCCTTCAATATTTTGCTGCGCAAAAGCAGTATTATTCTTCAGAATAAAAACTGCAGCAATGATCAAAACCTTTTTTATAAAAACATTCATGCTGAATAATTTATGGGAATCTCTAAAAACCTATCTTTTGTTTTGACCTCACCTTTAATTCCTCTCCGAAGGAGAGGAAAAGGATGGTTTTTAGAGATCCCCTTATTTCGTAAAATCCGCAAAACTATTTCAGTTCATAATTGATGATGAGCACGAGGTCTTTGTCTGCTGCAGGTTTCAGGCCATGCGAACTTCCTGTATGTGTTAAGATGGCATCACCGGCTTCTACCGGAAAACTTTTTCCGTTCATATCCATAATGCCGTTACCGGAAACAACATAATAGATCTCTTCTTTTTCCTGCAGGTGATAACCGATAGAAGAACCCGGATGCAATACCCGTTTTCTGAATGCCAGTTTCATTGCAGGATCCTTGGCAAAAAAATCCATACCGGTTGTTTTGCCGCCACCAGCATGCGGACCTGCTTCTTCCTTTGCAATGTCTTTTTCTTTCTGCAGAATATAGCCTTCTTCGTTTTTATCATTGGGAGAAAATGCAGTAATGCAGAGAAATACAACGAGCGCTCCCGCCAGGAAAGGAATTATTTTGTGTTTCATCGTAATTGATTTTGAAAATAAATATACGCAGTTCTGCTTATGTTCCTTGTTCAATATTCTGATTACCACAGAGTCACAGGAGTTCTTTTCACAGAGTCAACAGAGTTTTGATACTCCTTCAACTCTGTGTTGTACTCAACTCCCACAACTCAGTGGTAAAAAAATAGCTTTAAATCAATACCACGCATGATAGATAACGGGAACAAGAGGAGCCTTCCCACTCAACATCAATAGAGCACAAAAGCCGGTAAGCCAAATGCTTATTATTATTGGTTTATTTCAGGAATATCGGTAACGAGATCTTTGAGATAACCCATTCCTTTCCGGTTGGCTGCAGTCCAGCGCACATCAAACAGACCATTGATGAGCACGTTTATATTTTTAAAACCTGCAGCCGTTAAGGCGTTGGCAGCAATATAAGCTTCGTCATCACCGCCGAAACCGTAGATGATGATGTTTTTATTTTTATACGCATTCAATTCTGCAAGATGTTTTGCAATTTCCTGCGAAGGGATATTGACCGCATTCTTTAAATGGCCGATATTCCGGAAGACATCTTTGTGGGTATTGCCGAATGCATCAGCAGTGCGGATATCAAGCAATAAAAAATCTTTTTGCGATTGGGTAAAACGCCCGAACTCATAGGTGTTCATCAAATGATAAGTTACGGGTGACACATAAAATTTATTTTTGCAGGGCAGGAGCAGGTCATCAGTTCCCAGCATACGATCGATGCCTTCTACCAGCGTACTCACTTTTGTATAACCGTTCTTAATAAGCAGGGCAGCGGCTTTGGCTGCATCATCGCCATATAGTTCGGTGACAATAATTTCTTTGTCACGCGGAACCGAACTTAGATTTTTCTCCAGTTCAGCAAGCGGAATATGAACAGCGTTGGAAAAAATACCATACGCATTGTCCTGCGCACTGGCGCTGATATGCCGGAACGCAGAATCATTTCTTACATCGAGTATAAAAATCTTGTTGTCCTTTGCCGTTAGTTTTTCACAGAGGTCGATCGCAGAAACGGGTTGGTATCTGTTGTTGGTTTCGAGCAAAGATTGCAGACAACCTTTTTCGCGTTCATTGGTATAATAAAACGACGTCATGCCGCCATTGATATTGTATACATTCGTAAATCCGCTGTCAGCAAGCATCTTGCTCGCCCTGCGGCTGCGCTGGCTGTGCGAACAGTAAACAAAGACCGGGCGTTGTTTATAATCTGCGATCTCATTGATCCTTTTGCCGAGTTCTCTTACATTTATATTTTTAGCGCCCCTGAGATGACCGATATTAAGTCCTGTTGACGAAGAAGTATCATTGTGTTCGCCACTTGATCTTACATCCAGTAAGAGAAAGCCTTTATTTTTTTCAAGTGCCGGGCAAAGATCCGCAGGGTCAATGGTCTTAAATAATACATTATCGTTTTTATACTGGGCTGATGCAGATGCAGCAAAGAGCAGGAAGGCTGCGGCAAAAAGTTTATATATCATTGCAGATGGTTGATGTGTCTGCCAAATTAAATAATTCAGCACAAACTATAGTTTTAAATGATAAGCGGATGTATATTTAGTCTGGCGTCCGGAGCAGTTCGTTCATGGAGCGTGGACTAGAGTACAGCGATCAACAATTATGAAAAAATACAAGGCATTTTTATTCGATCTGAACGGGACAATTATCGACGACATGGCATTTCATATCAGGGCCTGGCACAAGATCGTGAACGAACTGGGTGCGCATCTTTCACTTGACCAGGTTAAAGAAGAATGTTATGGAAAAAATCACGACCTGATTGAAAGAGTTTTTCCCGGGAGATTTACTTATGAAGAAATGAACCTCATGAGTTTTGAAAAAGAAAAACAATACCAGCACGAATTTATGCCTCAGCTAAAACTGATCGATGGCCTTGATAATTTTCTAGCCGTTACGCATGATCATCATATTAAAATGGCGATCGGTTCTGCAGCTATTATGTTCAATATTAATTTTGTACTGGATGGATTGAATATCCGCCACTATTTTGATGGTATTGTGAGTGCGGATGATGTGCATCACAGCAAACCCGACCCTGAAACTTTTATCCGGGCAGCTGCATTATTGAATGTTGATCCTGCAGACTGTCTTGTTTTTGAAGACGCGCCAAAAGGTGTAGAAGCTGCGCTGGGTGCAGGAATGGATGCGGTTGTGATCACAACGATGCATATCAAAGAAGAATTTGAAGGTTATCCGAATATCATTGGCTTTATTAATAATTATCATCACGAACTGATCAAACAACTTGCTGTATAATATGCCTGACCCATCATTTGTGATCGGTGTCGATTACGGCACCGATTCTGTGCGTTCTGTTTTAATGGATGCTTCCAACGGAAATGAAATTGCCGCTGCTGTTTTTTATTATCCAAGATGGAAAGAGGGATTGTATTGCGATCCGGTTGCAAGCCAGTTCCGGCAACATCCGCTGGATTATGTGGAAGGACTTGAAACAACCATAAAAGAATGTCTTCAGAAAGCCGGGTCAGATATTACAAAAAATGTAAAAGCCATCTCGGTTGATACGACGGGTTCATCACCGGTTGCGGTGGATGCAACCGGAACGCCATTGGCATTGACAGCAGGCCTCGAAAATAATCCGAATGCGATGTTTGTGTTGTGGAAGGATCATACTTCGGTGAATGAAGCAGCAGCAATCAATGAACACGCGATTAAATTTGACATCAATTACCTGCAATATGTTGGCGGTATTTATTCATCCGAATGGTTCTGGGCAAAACTGCTGCACATCTTACGGGTGGATGAAACGATCAGGAAAAATATTTATTCATTTGTGGAGCATTGCGACTGGATCCCTTTTTTACTCACCGGTGGAAATGATGCCCGGCAATTAAAACGCGGTGTCTGCAGTGCAGGCCACAAAGCCTTATGGGCAAAGGAATTCGGCGGATTGCCCCCGGATGTTTTTTTTGCATCACTGGATCCATTGCTTAAAGGATTCACAGAAAATTTATTTACAGAAACCTTTACTTCTGATAAAGCCGCCGGACATTTATCAAAAGAGTGGGCTGATAAATTAGGACTATCAACCGATGTACTCGTAGGCATCGGTGCTTTTGATGCGCACATGGGTGCAGTAGGCGGGCAAATAGAACCGTATCATTTAAGTAAGGTCATGGGCACTTCCACCTGCGACATGCTGGTCGCGCCACCGGATGATGTTGCGGATAAATTAATTAAAGGGATCTGCGGACAGGTGCCCGGCTCCGTTATACCGGGTATGATCGGAATGGAAGCAGGCCAATCGGCTTTCGGAGATACCTATGCCTGGTTTAAAAAATTACTCAGCTGGCCCATTGATCAGTTCATTGAAGATGCATCATTGAAGCAGCAGATCAGCGATAAGATGATCGCAGTGCTTTCAACAGCAGCGGCTGCATTGCCATTGAATGAAAAAGATGAACTCGCGATCGATTGGCTTAATGGAAGGCGAACACCTGATGCGAATCAATTATTAAAAGGTGCGATATTAAATTTAAATTTAGGAACTGATGCACCACGCATTTTTAAAGCATTGGTGGAAGCTACCTGTTTTGGTGCAAAAGCAATTGTTGATCGTTTTGTAGAAGAAGGCATTCCGGTTAAAGGACTGATCGGATTGGGTGGTGTTGCAAAAAAATCGCCGTACATTATGCAGGTGATGGCGAATGTGATGAATATGCCGATCCGCATTCATAAAACTGAGCAGACCTGTGCGGCAGGCGCAGGAATGTTTGCAGCAACAGTTGCAGGAATTTATCCAAACGTAGAAGCCGCAATGGAGGCCATGGGACAAGGCTTTGATGCAACCTATGAACCGGATGTGTCACTTGTTGAATACTATGAAAAACGATATGAGCAGTATAAACGATTGGGCGCATTTATTGAATCACAACAGTAAGAAATAATGTTCAATATTCAACACTCAACACTCAACACTTAATACAATGTACAATCATATCAAAGAAGAAGCCTATCACGCCAATATGCAATTGCCAAAACTTGAACTGGTGGTTTTTACTTTTGGTAATGTAAGTGCGGCTGATCGCGACAAAGGCGTATTTGCAATCAAGCCGAGCGGTGTGGCTTATGATGAATTGTCACCGGATAAGATGGTGATCGTTGATTTTGATGGCAAGGCTGTCGAAGGAACACACCGTCCTTCATCAGATACACTTACACACGCCGTATTGTATAAGCAATGGGAAAATATCGGCGGCATAGTGCATACTCATTCTCCTTACGCTACTGCATGGGCGCAGTCGCTCCGTGATATTCCTATCTTCGGAACAACACATGCAGATTATAATACAGTCGATATTCCCTGCGCAACACCCATGAATGATGAGATGATCCAGGGAAATTACGAATACGAAACCGGTTTCCAGATCATTAATTGTTTAAAAGAAAAGAATTACAGTTATGAAGAAATGGAGATGATCCTGGTTGGCAGTCACGCACCTTTTACCTGGGGAAAGAATGCGGCAAAAGCAGTGTACAACAGCGGCATACTTGAAGCGATTGCAAAGATGGCGATGTTTACAGAACAGATCAATCCGGGTGCAGCAAGACTGAAAGATGCATTGATCAAAAAACATTTTGAAAGAAAGCATGGGCCGGATAGTTATTATGGACAGTGACAATTGATAATTAAAAATTGATAATTGATAATTTCTTATGACCGCAACCCCTTTCAATATTAACCATGTCAACTTTATTAACTGTATCAACTGGAATAACTCTTAAACCTGTTAAACTTTTAAACTTTTAAACTTGTAATATGAAAAGAACAATTTTTATTGCCATCCTAACGATCACAATTATGTCTTGCAATAATAATAATGAAAAGAAAGAACCTGCTGTGTTGGATCATGCTCCGGACAGCGCTGGCGCAGGTATTTCAGAAAAGCCCTTTGGTAGTTTTGAAAATAATGCAGTAACAGAGTATACGATCCGCAATGCTTCGGGCATGCAGGTAAGTATTTTAAATTATGGCGGTACTGTTACAAAAATTATTACCAAAGATAAAAACGGCAAAGACGGAGACGTAATACTGGGTTATGATTCATTAAGTGGTTACCAGCAAAAAAACAATCCTTATTTCGGCTGCTTAGTTGGTCGCTATGCCAACCGTATTGCCAACGGAAAATTTTCATTGAATGGTAAAGAATATACACTTGCTCAGAATGATCACGGGCAAAGTCTGCACGGCGGGTTGAAAGGATTTGATAAAGTAATATGGACCGCAACAAAACTTCCGGGCGACAGCAGCCTGCAATTGAAATATTTAAGTAAAGATGGCGAAGAAGGTTATCCCGGTAATCTTGATGTAACGGTTGTGTACAGCCTGACAGCAGCCAATGAACTGAAGATCGATTATAAAGCTACGACAGATAAAGCGACGCCGGTTAATCTTACCAATCATTGCTATTTTAATTTATCCGGTGGAACTGATTCTACCATTACAACACATGAGTTGCAGTTGAATGCGGATCAATACACTCCGGTGAACGAACATTTAATTCCATTTGGTAAACATGCGCCGGTAAAAAACACAGCCTTTGATTTTACTTCTGAAAAAATGATTGGCAAAGATCTCGATAGTGTGAAAGGTGGTTATGATCACAACTGGGTATTGAACAGGAAAGGAACAGGAATGGAAAAGGTGGGAAGCCTTTATCATCCTGCCAGCGGAAGACTGATGGAAATATTTACAACCGAACCCGGCATCCAGTTTTATTCCGGTAATTTTTTAGACGGCACTTTATTGTTTACAAAGTCTGGAAGAAAATATGTACAACACGCAGCACTTTGCCTGGAAACACAGCATTTTCCGGATAGTCCTAATCAGCCTGCTTTTCCGACAACGATATTGCAGCAGGGACAAACCTATGAACATCATTCAGTGTATAAATTTTCGGTGAGATAATCAACAAAGAATTAAAAATTAAAAATTAAAAAAATACTTACGGTCGGATAATTTTTATTAAGACGAAACTTATTATGGTCTGACGTCTCTGTCTGATTAGGCTAAAATTTTAAATTAATAATTTCATGAGATTGAGAATATTTTTAGTAATAATAATATCTTTTGTTTCCGGAATTATTCAGGCACAACAAAAAGATTATTCAATCCAGGCTATTGATTTTACAAGAGTACAACTCACCGATCATTTCTGGTTGCCAAGAATTGAAACGAACCGGACCGTTACCATTCCGGCATCATTTGCAAGATGTGAAAGTACGGGCCGTGTAAAAAATTTTATCATGGCTGCCGAGCACAAAGGAAAATTCTGTACAAGATATCCCTTTGATGATACCGATATTTATAAAACAATTGAAGGCGCTTCTTATTCTTTGGCTACACATCCTGATAAACAACTGGAAGCTTATGTTGATTCATTGATCACCATCATCAGCAAAGCACAGGAACCTGATGGTTATTTATATACTGCAAGAACCATCGATCCCGAACATGTAGGACCATGGCTTGGTAAAGAACGTTGGGAAAAAGAACGGGAACTCAGTCATGAATTGTACAACGCCGGTCATTTGTATGAAGCAGCCGTTGCACATTATCTCGCCACTAAAAAAACAAACCTGCTCAACATTGCTTTAAAGAATGCGGATCTTGTCTGTTCCGTTTTCGGACCCGGGAAAAAAATGGTCGCGCCCGGTCATGAAATTGTTGAAATGGGTCTCGTAAAATTATTCCGTGTCACCGGAAAAAAAGAATATCTGAACACTGCTAAATTTTTCATTGAAGCAAGAGGGCATTATCCCGGCTATGATAAAAAAAGTACTGATCCCTGGAAGAACGGAAGTTACTGGCAGGATGATAAACCTGTTACCGAACAGGACGAAGCCGAAGGTCATGCTGTACGTGCCGGCTATTTATATTCAGCCGTAGCGGATATCGCAGCGCTGACCAATGATGATTCGTTGTTGAAAGCGATCGACAGGATCTGGGAGAATGTGGTGCAGAAAAAAATTTATGTGCAGGGCGGAGTCGGTGCTAACGGTGATGGTGAACGTTATGACGGCAACTATGTTCTGCCCAATACCACAGCTTATAACGAAACCTGTGCAGCGATCGCAAATGTGTACTGGAATCAACGCATGTTCCTCTTACATGGCGATTCAAAATATATTGATGTATTGGAAAAGACCTTGTACAATAGCTTGATCTCAGGGATCGGCCTTGACGGCAAATCTTTTTTCTACACCAATGCCATGCAGATCAAAAATGATTTTTCGCATGTGGATATGGAGAACAGCCGCTCGGGTTGGTTTGAATGCTCCTGTTGTCCCACCAATCTTACCCGGCTCATTCCATCAGTGCCCGGTTATGTATATGCAGTGAAGGAAAATAATCTGTATGTGAATCTTTTTGTCAACAGTACTGCTCATTTTAATCTTGGTAAAACAGGATTGCAGATCAGTCAGCAGAATAATTATCCTTGGGATGGCAAACTGGTTTTTGCGATTGATCCGCAATCACCGGCAGATTTTAATGTACGTATCCGGATTCCGGGCTGGGCGCGCAACGAAGCCATCCCATCATCTTTATATTTTTTTGCTGATACTGCTGCAGAACATATTCCTGTTTTGCTCAATGGCAAAAATATTGATTACAAAATTGAACATGGATATGCCGTTATTTTCAATAAATGGAAAAAAGGAGACCGGATTGAAATGGAACTACCAATGAAAATACAAAGGGTTTTGGCTGGCAAAGAATTAAAAGATGATGCCGGTAAAGTGGCATTGCAACGCGGACCACTGATCTATTGCGCAGAAGCGGTGGACAATAACGGGCAGGCAGCCAATATCATTTTGCCTTCAACAGTTCAACTGACCGCTTCTTACCAGGCAGATCTGCTGAATGGTGTAACGTTGTTGAAAGGAACTGTTCCGGCTATCAAGATCAGTGATGACAGGAATAGTATAAGTACTGCACAAGAGCTTTTTACTGCCATTCCATATTATGCATGGGCCAATCGTGGAAAAGGGGAGATGATGATCTGGATGCCGCAGCGCGTAACATCGGTAGATCTGATCAGTCAGTAGAAAGTTTTAAGTTGTAAATGGGCTGCTTACTTATTCTCTAAAATCTATAACTTACAACCCGGATAACAGGATAGGACAGGGTGCGATGAAGTGGTTTGATTAATATATTTGTTGCTGTACAACTGCCAATGTATCGACTGCACCCGAAACGAATGCTGAAAAAAAACAACAATGATAAATCTTAAGAAATTTGAGTGCTGGTTTATAACAGGCAGCCAGGATCTGTATGGAGAGCAGACATTGAAAGAAGTAGCGCAGCATTCACGCCAGATCGCAGCGTTCTTCAACAATGCGGCACAGATGCCGGTAAAAATTATCTTCAAACCTGTTGTAAAATCACCTGAAGAAATTTATACTGTTTGCCAGGACGCGAACAATGCAAAGAACTGCATTGGTATTATTGCATGGATGCATACTTTCTCGCCCGCAAAAATGTGGATTGGTGGATTGAAGATTTTACAGAAACCATTACTGCATTTGCACACGCAGTTCAATCGTGATATTCCCTGGAATGAGATCGATATGGATTTTATGAATACCAACCAGAGTGCGCATGGTGATCGTGAATTTGGTTTTATGATGAGCCGCATGCGGTTGTGCAGAAAAGTGGTCGTTGGTCATTGGCAGGATCCGAAAATTTTAAATAGCATTGGTGGCTGGACAAGAGTAGCCGCAGGCTGGAACGACTGGCAGGGCGCCAGATTCGTACGTTTCGGTGATAATATGCGTTATGTTGCAGTAACTGATGGCGATAAGGTAGAGGCCGAAATGAAATTCGGATATTCGGTCAACACACATGGTATCGGCGACCTCGTTGCGGTGATCAATGCCGTTAAAGAAAGAGAGATCGATCAGCTCATTGATATTTATTATACCGAATATAAAATTGCGCCTTCATTAAAAAAGAATGGTGCGCAATATCAATCATTGAGAGATGCTGCAAAGATTGAAATTGGTATGCGCAGATTTTTAAAAGCAGGAAATTACAAAGGATTCACCGATACTTTTGAAGACCTGCATGGCATGAAACAATTGCCTGGCATTGCTTCGCAGCGTTTAATGGCAGAGGGTTACGGTTTCGGCGGTGAAGGAGACTGGAAAACTTCGGCCCTGGTAAGAGCCATGAAAGTAATGGGCAGTGGTTTGCGCGGCGGCAATTCTTTCATGGAAGATTATACTTATCATTTTGAACCGGGTAATGAAATGGTACTGGGTTCTCATATGCTGGAAATCTGTCCAAGTATTGCTGATGGCAAGCCCGCTTGCGAAATACATCCATTGGGCATCGGTGGAAAAGAAGATCCGGTAAGATTGGTTTTTAATTCAGCCGCAGGTCCTGCATTGAATGCATCCATTGTTGACATGGGCAATCGGTTTCGTCTATTGGTGAACGAGGTGGAAGCAGTCAAACCAAAAAATGAATTACCTAAATTACCGGTTGCAAGAGTATTATGGAAACCTTTCCCGGACATGCAGACAGGTTGCGCAGCATGGATATTGGCCGGTGGGGCGCATCACACAGGTTACAGCCAGAATCTAACGGCCGAAAATATGCAGGATTTTGCAGAGATGGCCGGTATTGAATGTGTGCTCATCAATAAAAAGACAGACCTGTATCAATTAAAAAATGAATTGAAATGGAGTGAAGTTTATTACCAGTTGAATAGATAAATTGCTACATGGTTACATTGTTGGCAGTTAGCTTTACTTTCAACTAACAATTTAACCATTTAGCCATACAGCAATTCAGATTATAAAATGTAAAACCAACAATGCTATATGAAAGGTCTTCAAACAATCGATTTCGTTGTATTCGCATTTTACTTTGTGATCG
>JBDUCW010000174.1:0-8178 GCA_040003235.1 Ferruginibacter sp.
AATCATAGTTGATCATAAAAATTAAAGGAATCTGCGTCCTGTATTTAGTAATCCGTACGCTTCTATATAAGCCCCGTTTGATTGACGGGGTTTTTTATTGCCGGATTTTAAAACAGAACGTGGATTTTTATGATATGGATAATTTACGCAGCTAACAGAAAAAATTATGACTGATAATAAAAATCGGGAGAATCTGCGTACTGCGATTTATTTTTGCAGTTATGCAGTTAATCGAAGTAACTAATCCCGGGCAGGCAAATATTTTTTTAAAAGTTCCCATCGCCTTATATAAAAATGATCCCAACTGGATCCGCCCACTGGATAAGGATATCAATGAAGTGTTTGATGAAAAGAAAAATAAATCTTTTCGTTTTGGAAAGATCATCCGCTGGATATTAATGGATGATCACAATCAACCGGTCGGCCGCATTGCAGCCTTCATCAATAAAAAATACAAGAACAAAGGAGATGATGTTCCGGTTGGCGGCATTGGTTTTTTTGAATGCATCGATGATCAGGCGGCAGCCAATCTTTTATTTGATACAGCAAAATCCTGGCTCATACAAAACGGCATGGAAGCAATGGACGGGCCCATTAATTTTGGTGAACGCGACCGCTGGTGGGGATTGCTTACAAAAGGTTATACCCAACCTTTATATTGTATGAATTATAATCCGCCTTATTATGTAAAGCTGTTTGAAAATTACGGGTTCGAAATATTTTTTAACCAGATATGTTTCAGTATGGATCCAAAAAGTCCGCTTACTGCCAAGCTTCATGAACGCCATAAAATCGTTGCTGCCAACCCGGATATGAATTTCAGTATGATCAAAAAAGATCAGCTGGAAAAATTTGCTGCTGATTTTGCAACAGTTTATAATAAAGCATGGGCAGGACATGGCGGTCTAAAAGAAATGGCCAAAGAACAGGTGCTCATCATGTTTAAAAAAATGAAACCTGTGATGGATGAGCGCATTATTTATTTCGCGTATTGTAAAGAAGATCCCATTGCGATGTTCATCAATCTTCCGGATCTGAACCAGTATTTTAAATATATGAATGGAAAGTTCGGACTGTTACAAAAACTGAAATTTGTGTACCTGCAAAAATTCAGACCCTCCAAAAGATTTAATGGCCTCGTCTTCGGGGTGGTTCCTGAATGGCAGGGAAAAGGTGTTGATGCCTACATTGTTGGGGAAAGTGCAAAGATTGTTCAGACAGACGAATGCCCTTATACAGAATATGAAATGCAATGGATCGGTGATTTTAATCCTAAAATGCTGAACGTTGCTGAAAGTATCGGGCAAAGTTTCCGCAACCGCAACCTCGCCACATACCGGTATCTCTTTGATAGAAATAAAGAGTTTAAAAGACATCCGATGCTGGGTTGAGGTTGAAGGTTGAAGGTTTAGGGTTTAGGGTTTAAGGTTTAAGGTTTTTAGATTTCTAATAACTTCTCAAATGACAAAACCCTTAAACGATTTAAACGCATTAAACCTTCAAACGGATTTCGTAAATTGCACCCATGGAGAAGTTCGTTGTATCAGCAAGAAAATACCGTCCCCAGAACTTTGCTACGGTTGTAGGGCAAAATCATATTACCACTACTTTAAAGAATGCAATAAAAAATAATCAACTTGCTCATGCATTTTTGTTTTGCGGGCCAAGAGGTGTGGGCAAGACCACATGCGCAAGGATTTTAGCCAAGACCATCAACTGCGAAAACAGAACAGCAGATGGAGAAGCCTGTGATCAATGCAACAGTTGCACTTCTTTTAATGAAGGCACATCGATGAACATACACGAACTGGATGCTGCGAGCAACAATAGTGTGGATGATATCCGTACATTGGTGGAACAGGTTCGCTTTGCCCCGCAGGCCGGAAAATATAAAGTATATATTGTAGATGAGGTACACATGCTCAGTACTTCTGCATTCAATGCATTTTTAAAAACACTGGAAGAACCACCACCCTTTGCTATTTTTATTTTAGCAACGACAGAAAAACACAAGATACTTCCCACCATTCTCAGCCGTTGCCAGATATTCGATTTTAAACGTATCACCAATAATGATACGGTTGAACATTTGCAAGACATCTGTAAAAAAGAAGACATTAAAGCCGACAGAACCGCACTTCATATCATTGCGCAAAAAAGTGAAGGCTGTATGCGGGATGCATTGAGTATTCTGGATAAGATCGTAAGTTTTACCAACGGGGTACTTACCTATTCCAATACACTGGAACACCTGAATATTTTAGACGAAGATTATTATTTCCGTCTCCTTGAAAATATGCAGCAGCAGCAGCTTGCAGACGCTATGCTTTTATTTGATGAGATCAACCGGAAAGGATTTGAAGGCGATCTGGTGCTGGATGGCTTTGCCGAATTTCTCCGCAACCTGCTGGTGAGCCGTGATACAAAGGCCGCGATATTACTGGAAGTGTCGGATGATTTTAAACAGAAATATTTAGAAGCTGCGCAAAAAGTAAATATCAACTGGCTGATCGCAGCACTGAATATCATCAATGAATCGGAACTGAATTATAAACAGGCCCGCAATAAACGTTTGCATGTAGAACTGGCGCTGATCAAATTAAGTTATCTCAACCAGGCCATTGAGCTGGTGAATAATGAAGGCAGCGTTGGTAAAAAAAAACTAACGGATAATGCAAAGTCAGTTGCCTTCCGCGTATTGCCGGTAATGGAACTGAAGGAAAAGAAAGGCAAGGTTATTTCTGGCGCAAAACTAATTATAGAGGATAATACAAATGTTCAATATTCAACCAACAATGCTCAATCCTCAACACAGGCAACGCCAAACGAACAACGCCAAACAACAAACTCCCAACAAACAAATATCCAACAAACAACCCCAACACAATCTCTTGGTTCTTTACAAAAGCTAAAGCAAAAGATCCGCGAACAGAATAAAACCAGTGAAGCCGTAAAGGAACTGAATGAAGAGGAACTGCATGCAAGCTGGGGATTGTTCATAGAAAAATTAAGAGCCTCTGCCAATCATTCGGCAGTTACCGTTTTTAAAGAGGCCGTATTAAAAATAAAAGACGCCAGTTCAATTGAGATCACAACCCAGAGTGCGATCCGGCAGAAATTCATTGAATCAGAAAGATCATCACTGACAGATCACCTGCAATTGCATTTTAATAACCGTGTGCTGACTTACCAGATAGTGGTGACAGAGGTCAGGAAAAATGAGGAGCCCACAGAAACAACCCTGAACAGGAAACAACAGTATTTTAAAATAATAGAAGAATACCCGCTGGTAAAGGAATTGCGGGATCGTTTGAAACTGGAACTGGAGTAATTTCATAGACCATAGTCCATGGTCAATGGTCTATGGACTATGGACTAATGAAGTTTCATCTTTTTGCATTAATTTCACGGCTGAAAAAATGCCGCCCGTAGATTTGAAGATGAAGTGATTGCGACGCAACGATGACGCTATGAAAGACCGGTGCCGGTATTAAAAAACAAAAGAAAATAATATATTATTATGGCAGAAGTGATACGCATGCCCCGGATGAGTGATACAATGACAGAAGGGGTTATTGTGGAATGGCATAAAAAAGTAGGCGATAAAGTAAAGAGCGGCGATCTTTTGGCCGAAGTGGAAACTGATAAGGCCACCATGGAACTGGAAAGTTATAATGACGGCACATTGCTGCATATCGGCGTGGATAAAGGAAAATCAGTTGCGGTTGATGGTCTCCTTGCCATCATCGGCAAAGAAGGTGAAGATATTAAAGGATTGTTGGCGGACACTAAGCCTCCAACCGCTCAAGTAGAGAAAAAAGAAGTAGCAGCTCCGCAGGCTTCTAACGACAAACCACAAACAACAAACGATAAAGCTGTAGCAACAAAAGTTGAACTTCCGGCCGGAGCAAAAGAAATCCGCATGCCTTTATTAAGTGATACCATGACTGAAGGAAAGATTATTGCATGGAATAAAAAAGTTGGCGATTTTGTAAAGAGCGATGATGTACTTGCAGAAGTAGAAACTGATAAAGCAACCATGGATGTAGTGGGTTATGAAGAAGGCACTTTATTATATACCGGCGTGGAAGCAGGCAGTGCAGCAAAGGTGAATGAGATCATTGCAATTGTTGGCAAGGCTGGTACAGATGTAACCGCATATGTGGCTGCAGAAAAAAGTGGTGCAAATACCCCCGCCCCTGAAGGGGAGAAAAATACAGCATCTGAAAATGCAGCTGCAAACAGAACTGCTCAACCAGCAATTGCGCAACAGGAAACAAACAATGCCCACCCCCAAACGCCCAACGTTTCTTCTAACGGTAGAATTATTGCCTCTCCTCTCGCAAAGAAACTGGCCCAGGAAAAAGGCATTGACCTCGGCGCATTGAATGGCAGTGGTGATGGTGGAAGAATTACAAAAAAAGATGTGGACAGTTATGTTCCTTCCAATAAACAATCCGCATCAACTGCTCCAACAGTGCAGCAGCCGATGATTGCAGGAACGGAAAGTTTTACCGATACACCAAATACGCAGATGCGTAAAGTGATTGCACGCAGACTCGGCGAAAGTAAATTCAGTGCGCCGCATTTTTATCTTACGATGGAAATAAACATGGACAATGCAATGACCGCACGTGCAGCCATGAATGAAGTGAGCCCGGTAAAAATTTCTTTCAATGATCTTATTATAAAAGCCTGCGCAACGGCATTGCGCCAGCATCCGGATGTGAACAGCAGCTGGATGGGAGATTTTATCCGCCACAATCATCATATCCATATCGGAATGGCGGTAGCAATGCCGGAAGGTTTGATCGTGCCTGTGATCAAATTCGCAGACCAGAAAACATTATCACAGATCAGTGCAGAGGCAAAAGAACTGGGTGGCAAGGCAAAGAATAAAAAACTGCAGCCAGTGGAATTTACCGGTAATACATTTACGATCTCTAATCTGGGTATGATGGACATTGATGAATTTACTGCCATCATCAATCCGCCTGATAGTTGTATCCTTGCTGTAGGACGCATCAAAGAAACAGTTGTGAAAAAAGGAGATGGATTTGGCGTAAGCAACTTTATGAAATTGACATTGAGTTGCGATCACCGCAGCGTAGATGGCGCCGTGGGCGCAGCTTTCCTGCAAACGGTAAAAAAATATTTAGAGAACCCGGTTACGATGTTGGTATAAAGGATCAAACTATATTTATTAAAGCGGAGTGTAATCACTTCGCTTTTTTTTATCATGAATAAATGCTTTCGCGCAAAGACGCCAAGAAAAAAAGACGCAAAGTTTTCTAAGTATCGCTTGGCGCCTTTGCGTGAAATTTTTTCAATCTGAAGAAGTTTTGAAAAATTGTAGCCGCTTAATCTATTTAAAATATATAATTTAGAATATAAAATAATTCAAGTCGCGTGAATATAAAGCAAGCATACGACAACTGGGCATCACAATACGATACCAATCCCAATAAGACAAGGGATCTTGAAGGCAATGCACTGCGGTTGACACTCAGCAATATTGATTTTGATCATTGCCTGGAGATTGGTTGTGGCACCGGGAAGAATACTGTCTGGCTGGCAGAAAAAACAAAAGAACTTTTATCTGTCGATTTTTCTCAGGAAATGCTTGCAAGAGCGAATGCTAAAATAAATTCCAATCACGTCCAATTTAAACAGGCAGATATTACAAGGCCTTGGGAGTTTGGAAAAGACAAATTTGATCTTGTAAGTTTCAGCCTGGTGCTGGAACATATTGAAGACCTTGATCCTGTTTTTAAAGAAGCCGCAGCTGCTCTTAAAAGTGGTGGTCATGTTTACATCGGCGAACTTCACCCTTTTAAACAATACAGCGGAAGTAAGGCCAGGTTTGAAACTGAGAGCGGCGAACAGATCGTCACCTGCTTCGATCATCATGTATCTGAATTTACCGGACTTGCGAAAAAACATGGATTTGCAATAGAATTGCTTAATGAGTATTTTGATAACGATGACAGAAAGGAGATTCCAAGAATATTGGTTTTACTATTGAAAAAAATCTTAGGAGTAAAAATTAAAAAATAAAAAAGATCATCTCGTAACTATCGGCACAGTATGCAGACCAAACGATAATATACCTGGAAATAAATCTTTTTAATTTTTACTTTTAACTTCACTGGATCATCACCAACTAAAAAAACCGATTCATGAGTGAACAATTGATCGTCAAAAACAGTATCAGCATCAATGCTCCTGCAGCAAAAGTGTGGGACGCATTGGTCAACCCTGAGCAGACCAAAAAATATATGTTTGGTTGTGAAACGGTTTCAGACTGGAAACCGGGAAGTTCTTTGCTCTGGAAAATGAATTACGAAGGAAAAGATTTCATTGCGGTGAAAGGCAATATTGTAAGCATTGAGCCGGATAAATTTTTAGCATATACGACCATCGATCCCAATTCTGATGTTGAAGACATTCCCGAAAATTACCTGACCGTAACTTATGAACTGGAAGAAAAAGATGGCGCAACTTTATTAACCGCAACACAGGGCGATTATGCAGCAGTAGGTGAAGGTGGCAGGCGATACGCTGAAACCATTGCCGGTGGCGGCTGGAACCCGCTACTGGTGGAAATCAAAAAATTGGTTGAAGCCTGAGATTTATTTTAAATTTTAGATATCAGATGAAGATTGTTTTCAAAACTTGTTCGGATGAAAAGGAATTGTTAGGCATTCTTCATTTACAGAAAGAAAACCTGCCGGTCAATCTTTCTCCAGAAGAGATCATTAGCCAGGGTTTTGTAACGGTATTACACAGTCTGAAGGATCTTCAGCAGATGAATCATATCGAACAGCATATCATCGCAAAATCTGATGACATAGTTATTGCTTATTTACTGGCCATGACTGTAAAATCCAGCAATGCTATTCCAATATTGATTCCGATGTTTGACATGTTTAGTAAGATTGAATATGGCGGAAAGCCGGTTGCTTCTTATCAATATATTGTAGTAGGCCAGGTTTGTGTAGATAAAAATTACCGGGGGCAGGGAATTCTTGATGAATGTTATGTTGCGTACAAAGAGCATTTTAAAAATAAATACGATTTCGCGATTACTGAAATTGCAACAGCCAATCTCCGTTCCATCAATGCACACAAACGTATCGGCTTTAAAGAAGTTCATCACTACATCGCTCCGGATCAACAGGAATGGAGTATTGTTATATGGGAATGGTGATGCCCACTATCCCCGGAAAAAACTTTTTTCAGGCTATATTAAAATAATACCGGCACTGATGACAAATGAAAAAGAAAAACTGACTTCATTTCTACTGCAGACTTTTCCAATGCCTGCCGCTACGGTAGCATCAATTGCAAATCTTTTCAAAGAAAAAGAATTTGCCAGACATGATTTTGTATTGAAAGAAGGAAGGATCTGCAACGAATATTATTTCCTGGAAACCGGTTTTATGCGTGCCTTTACTTTTGATCATGAAGGCAATGATATAACCACCACATTTTATGTTGCTGATCAGATCGTGTGCGAGCTGTTATCATTTTTTAAAAGGATTCCTTCCAGAGAAAATATTGAATCACTCACAGATTGCAGATGCTGGTACATTAGTTTTGATGAGTTGCAGACTGTATTTCATGGCATTCCTGAATTCCGCGAATTTGGAAGGACCATTCTGATCAATGCTTATTCCAGGCTGAAACAAAGAATGCTTTCAATGATACAGGAAACTGCAGAAACAAGGTATGTATCGCTTTTACAATCAAGTCCGGACATTTTTCAGCATGCCCAGTTAAAATACATTGCCACTTATTTAGGTATAACAGATACTTCATTGAGCCGCATCCGTAAAGATTTTTCTAAAAGATAATGCTGCACGAACTTGTCAAATGACAAGCAGATGTAAAGGCAACTGCATTTCCTTTGTATAAAATTAAAACAATGGAAAATGTGCCGTTTTATATCAGCTTGGTTTTTATCCTTATCACTATTGTTGCTGTGTTTATTTTTTGGTCAGCAGCTGAAAGATCCTCAACATTCCTATTGGCAATTGCTGTCTGGTTGGCAGTACAGGCATTTGTCAGCCGTCAGGGTTTTTACCTGAAGACAGCTGCAATGCCACCGCACTTCATGCTCGCTATTTTGCCGCCATTTATAATGATTGTTATTTTGTTTATTACAAAACGCGGTCG
>JBDUCW010000007.1:0-69680 GCA_040003235.1 Ferruginibacter sp.
TATAAAAGGCGAAGGTGGTTCGGTCATTATGGCCGATGAAGCCGAAGTACCTGTTTCAAGAACCGAGAAAAATGAACTCCTTACCAAGCTGAACATCTATTAGCAGCAGTTCGTATACCCATTCCCGCACTTCATAAGTTGATAGTTTTTTTTGCTGATCGATCAGGCAAATTTGCTTTTGAAAAAAGCTAAAAATCAACTTATGCAGCAAAATCAAAACAAAGAATTCATCCTCAATTACTTTAATGCAGTATCCATTGGTCCCAAAACAAGGGAATTTCTGAAAAAGTATATGTCTGATGAACCATTGATCGGGCATATCGAATTTTTTGAAAACGCATTTCCTAATTACCAGATTCATGCTGATGAAATGACAGCCGAAGGTAACCGTGTAGTTGTAAAAGCCCATCTGGAAGGAACGCATTTGGGCAATCTTGACGGCATATCCGCAACTTTTAAAAAAGTGAATTTCCCGTTTGTGGTGGCATATGAAATTGAAAATAACATGATCATCAGTCATTGGATGATAGCAGATCAGATGACACTGATGGAACAACTAGGCGTTATTCCTGATGCAGAAGAGCCGCTCACTAATCCTTTATAATTATTAATTTTTATTGAAACAGGCTGCATGGCCTCTGCGCCGGCCAGCAATGGAATATATATACAGCTTGTAATGACGGAGAAAATTATAGCTGCTAAAAACTGTAAAAAAATAAATAAAAAATCAACTATATGAAGCAATTTATTATGTGCTGTTTTATGTGTGCCTGTATTGCCAACACCCAGGCACAACTTCTTAAAAAGTTAAAGGCTAAGGTAGACCAATCTTCTAAAGATGTTAAAGCTAAAGTAAAAGAAAAAGCTGAAACAGCGCCCGACCGTGTGATAGATCATGCTGCAGCTAAAGTAGAAACAAAAACCGAAACTAAAATTGACAGCAAAGAAAATAAAGCCAATAGTAAAGTAGATAAAACAGTAGATAAAGTAGACAGTATAAAAATAAAGAAACAAAAAGCTGAACAGCAAAAAGATTCTATTCCCGGTACTGCTTACAGAAATGTTCTGCAAGAAGAAATTGTATCCTTAAAGAATGCCGGCCTCTTTCCTGATATGTCAGGCAATAACATCCTGTATTTATTTTTCGACAGACAAAAACATTTAATTATTTAACCCTTGTAATTAAAATTATTTAAAACTAAAAATTGCGGGCAATCAGTTATCGGGCAGTTATGGGCTTAACGGGGCTTCAAGCGGTTCAGGAAGATGGATCGTGATAAAGAAATAAACACAAATATTATTCAGTTAAAAATATAAATTATGAAATCTTATCAAACAAAACAATTCGCTATTGTAAGGTCATTTTTAATAACACTGTTTGCAATAGCCATATTACAAACCAATGCGCAAATGAGTGGTTTGGGTATTGCGGCTACGAATTCAATAAGCTATAGTAGTAGTGGAGAAGTCAGATTTTCTAATAAAATTGAGCAAAGTACAGCCGCATCAAGAAAATTATTTAACGAGGTTAAAAAACAACAAATAACAAAAGAAATAACAAAAGATATTTTAGATTCAACAATCGTAAAAAAAGTACCAGTAGGGTCAAAAGCTATAATAGAAGCTTCTGCTCCGGTAGTTACAACAAGTGGAACAATCTATGATATACCGGGAATTACTGCATTACATCAATACACAAGTTTGCAGGCAAGTTTCAAATTCACCTATGATTTACATGGATTAAGTCAGCAGCAGCAAAATATTTCTGATATAACCCAGGTTATCGAATTATATAAATTGGAAAAAGGAACTAATACACGGTCATTTTGTATTCCTTCAGGCAGTTGTTCATCTATAAATATAGCTATACAGATAACAGGAAATGGATTATTAAACGGGATTACGGGTAGTGGTGGAGCTGCAGTAGGTAAATCTGTTTCTGGCTTTACAGTTGTTTTTCCTTCTGGTTATTTAGCGCCGGGTGAGTATGCATTTATTGACAAATCGTCTTTAACAACAGATGGTACTTCGTTAAGATGTTTTGCATTTACAGTAAAGCAATAAAAAAATTAAGCAATAAAATTATTCCCCAATGAAAAAAATGATTCTTCTTTTGTGTGTATGCATTTATATTATGCCTGCACAGGCACAGCTTTTAAAAAAACTAAAAGACAAAGTAAATAAAGGCGTAGATAAAGCCGTAGATAAAACTGTTACTAAAACTACAGGTACTGATACCGATAAGCCCCAAACCCAAATAGAAAAAAAAGAAGCCGCTGCAAGTGACCAGTACAGCGATGTTACAGAAAATAATGAGAAGCCCATTTTTGTAGATGCTGCACCAGCCAATTCAAAAATGGTATTGAAATTAAAAAAGGGCGACCGGTTTTGGGGCGGCTATATTACCGTAACAGGGCGACCCAGAAAAGGAGATGTCAATCCTAATGTTTTGGATTTTATAAATGTAAGAGTAGGCAGTTTTTATACAGCAGGAGAGATAAGCAGTTATGCTGTTTATTTTGATGGGCAAAGGTTGTTAAATGATTCGTCAGCTATTCCCTTAAGGCCGGAGTTTATCAGTTATGAAATAAATAAAACGCCTTTCTTTATTTCAACAGAAGCAAAAGTCGGCACTCCCGATCCTATGGCTGCCGTGGCTGCGGCAAAAGCAAAAGGAAATAATTTAACAAAAGAAGACGAAGCCCAGTTTGCCAAAACAATGGGAGGGCAAATAACTCAGGCCACATTTACTTTTAAATACAACGGAAAAACCTATGGACCATTTGAAGGTGTAGGCGAAAAAATGTTGGTATTAAAATCAATGACCGATGGAAAACCTACTCAAAAATTTTATGGCTTCGGTGCTGAAAATTATGTAAGCAAAAAAGAATTTGGTATGGGCGCCTTGATACAAACTGAAACAAATGTAGTACGGGTAAAGGATTACGTATTAACCACACTTGCGCTTTCTTATCCCACCGGTTGTATGGCTTTTGCACCGGGTGGAAAGATGAATACATTTTCCAACGGCAAAACGGTGCCTGTCATTGAAGTTGCAGGAATTCAAAAGAGTATGTACGAAGCGCTGCCAAACGGAGGTAAGTTTTTTTCCGAAATATATGGTACAGACAGCGGCCACGTAATAGGTATAGTTACTGAAGTAGATAAAACCAATCACATGGCTAAAACTCCGGTTGAGGCAATAGTAGATTATAAAACAGTACTCAGCTACCCCGTGGAAATTACAAAGCAGAACCTGTTGGTAGCCGGCAACCCGGCTAAATCCGTTTTGTATAAAATGCATACCATTTATTACCCTGATGGCAGTAAAGAAACGATCGATAACGTAGGCAACGCCCAACTGGTAGGCTTTAATGGCAAAGAATATATTGTATGGTTTGCAATGACCAAAGTTGCAGATGGCCATGAGATATATGTATGTCAGAAAGAATTAAAATAATTTTTGTACAAGATTAATTATATGAAAAAATTAATTTGGTTATTGCTTGTTGTTTTTTGCGTGTGTTTACAAATGCCGGTTATGGCACAGGTAAAAAAACCTAAAGCAAAGCCGGACATACCGCAGATGCCCGACATGGAAAAGATGTTGAAAGAACTGCCTGCCGATCAGCGCGCCATGGCAAAAGAAATGCTGAAGAACACAACAGGTGCTATGAGCAATAAAGAAGAAGCAGTAACAAAATCCCCTTCTCCAATTGTAAAGATTTATTTAAAGCAACCATTGCAGATACCAACCCAGGGGCAGGCAAAAAATCATCTGCTCTGGTATAAAGGCAAAAAAATAAATGACAGTATGCTGGTTACTACCAAAGCCATGGTAGTGCTTTACAGCAGGAAACGGAATATGGTTATTGCGGAGCCATTGGAAAAGACAGACTCTTTTCGCATTATGGTAAAAAATGTTTCCAAACAGGCGAAGATGACCGAAGACTACGTTAATACAGAGTTTGAAAAGAAAAACAGTTTCATGAATTATCCGCTGGTACAAATGACGGTTGATAAGTTTGAGGAAATAGATGATCTGTTTAATAATGCAATGAAAAACACGATTGATCTGCCTCCGCTTCCATCCGGTACTCCGGTATCAGGCAAGGTCAAAGGTGGCGGGATGAATTTTGATGCAGATTTTACACCGGAACAGGACCTTGCTGCATTGCACAATCGTTTAAAACAGCTTTTGCAAAATGAACCGGATATGAATTTTGATGCACCTCCAAAAGAAAATTTCAGTCTGGCGAACCGCTGCGATGAAAATGTACAAAAGCGTTACATCGAAGAGTTAAAAAAATGGGAAGATAATTTCCATGATTATGAATATAATTTATTGAGAGCCGCTATGGCTGCTGAAAGGTGGAGACAATTGGCAGAAATGGATGGAATTAAAATTGAGTATGATATGGCCGCCCTTACGGCAGATATACAAAAAGCGATCGATCGTTCTGATTCAAGGCAACATGAAAAGATAAAGCAGTTGATTAACCGTTACGGGAAAAATATTTTTATGCAGAGCTGTGTTATTGTTACTGCTTTAGGTTACGAAAGACAAAAGCAACTATTGGGGCAAGGTGAAGATGGACCAAGCCTGGCGATGGATGCAATTAAATTATTGGAAGGACCGGAATTTGAAAATTACATCAATGAACAGATTCAACAAAAGAATTGGGATGTAGTTCTCAACATATCATTTATGTTAGGCCGCGTCAGGACAGCACAATTGTTAGGGCTTAGCGATGCTTTGGTTGGCCGGCTGAGCCAACTTACTAACAGACTTATGAAAATGAACCGTTTTGCCCTGACTGTTGATATTGATTTTAACCTGCAGTACAGCTCTGATGATGGCAAAGTGGATCTAAAAGCAAATGCTACAATTCAAACTACTGATAAAGTATATGTATGCCTGGCGCCAACAGGATGTAAATGGACACTCAGTCAAACTGAAGTCGATTATAAAGACGGCAAAAAAGCATCTTACATTCCCATGCAGGTAACAGGAGGTATAAAATCGGTAAAAGATGCGAAAGGCCAATGGCAACAATTTTCTTACAGTGGCTCAAAAGACATGTTAATGTACTTCCCGGTTTTCAGGATCGATTTTTCAAATTCAAATGGACAGGATACTGCTACACTGCAAGAGTTGAAATATGTAAGTTTAGATGACCACTCAGTGAGTGAATCTTATACAACGGATCTATTGGGTTATCTGAATGATGTTTTTGTCGTGCCTTCAAAAACAGGGGCCAATGAAAAAGCGGCGGAGGATATGGGTAAAGAAATGATGAGTAAATTTTCTGTGTTAACAACTATGCCTAACAGTGGTACAACTCTGGGAAAATTAAAAGACCGATACTTACTGATGCAGCAAAAGCAGGAAGCAGAGAAAGGAATTGCCGATATAGTCAATACATCCAAAGCTGTTATTCTATTCAGTGCTCAGAATAATTCTTCCACTATTGTTGATGATAAAATTGATACCAGACATAAAAATCAAAATGTAGAGGTTATTAAAGGCGTTATCAAAATAAAAGTTGTGCACGACCCTGTTCTGTAACGCAGGGAAAACAATGGGTAACTGTTAACGCCGATTATATAAAAAAAATGTATTGCGGCACCATTTCCAGGAGAAGGCCGGAAATGATGCTGTATTTTAATTTAGTTCCATCAGGGTTTTCACGCGGGTAAGCTTCAAATTAAAGAACCTTTTTATCTTTTTCCCGCGAAGGCGGGAAGACGTTTTTGAGTAAATGGATTAATGAAAAAACTTCCCGTCTCACCGCCTTCGCGGCTAATTAAAAACAAAACTTCCGGCTTACCAGCTAAGTATTTCTCAAAGCCTTTTAAAGCCTTACTAAACGGTCCTATACCGGATGAGCTGTGAGCTGATCCGGTATAACAGGCTTTATGAAAGCTTTGACCATCATTCAAAGACCTATTAAATCTACTTTGTGTCTTGTTGCCTTACCGGTAAAAATCTGCCGCTGCGCAGATCCATATTTCATTTTTTCTTTTTGAAAATGAATCTGCTGCTGTACATTTAACTTCCATTCTAAATTACCAAACATGAAAAGACTGTCCTACCTGGCATTGGCACTGTTGTTTGCAGCAAGCTGTAACCAGGCTGATAATACGAAAACAAACCGCGTTGTTCTCACCGGAATAGATACTACTAAAAAACCCGGAGATGATTTTTTCATGTATGCCAACAGCAGTTGGTACGATACCGTTCACATACCTGCGAGTCAATCGGGCGTAGGCGCATATTCTTTTATGAATTATCCGCAGCGCATGCGCCTGCAGGCAATCCTGGACAGCATTTCAGCTGTTAATAATCCAGCAGGAAGCATCGAACAAAAGGTAGGCGACTTTTATGCTTCGGGGATGGACACAACCAGCATCAACAAACGTGGTTATGAACCCATCAATCCTATACTCAAACGCATTGATGCACTCACGGATGTACCATCGTTGCTGAAGCTGGTAGTGGAAGAAATGAAAACGGGCGACGGTTCCATCATTTCTTTTAATGTGGGGCCTGATAATAAACAGAGCACGGTCACGATTGCACGGTTTTATCAGAGTGGCATCAATCTGCCCGAAAAAGATTATTATTTCAAAACGGATGCTGCAACAGCCGGCATTCAAACGGCATACAAAAAATACCTGGCCAGCTTATTTGAATTGACCGGAACCGATGCAGCCACTGCAGATAAAAATGCAACGCTTACTTATGAGATCGAAAAACAACTGGCGGCCGCACATAGAACCAATATCGAACTCAGGGATGTAAAAACCAACTACAATAAATTTTCGGTGGCTGAGCTTTCAAAGAAACATTCTAACCTGGACTGGCCAACGCTGTTGAACAACCTGGGCGCAAAAGTTGACTCCGTGAACCTGGGACAACCTGCTTATTATGACAGGCTCGATGCGATGTTGAAGTCCGTTTCTATCAATGACTGGAAAGTATATCTGAAAGCCAATGCGCTTACCAGTTATGCAAATTATTTAAGCCAGCCTTTTGTTGATGCGTCTTTTGAATACGCAAAAATGCTCACAGGCCAGGCAGTCAAAAAACCACGTGCTGAAGAAATGGTGCAGGCAGTTGATGGTTCACTCGGGCAGGCACTGGCACAATTGTATGTAAAGAAATATTTTCCGGAAGATGCGAAGAAACGTATGGGCGTACTGGTTAGTAACCTGAAAAAAGCATTTGAGGCACGCATCGGCAAACTGGATTGGATGAGTGATTCCACCAAGGCAAAAGCCATTGAGAAACTGCACGCCTTTACGGAAAAGATCGGCTATCCGGATAAGTGGAGAGATTACTCAAATGTGGAAGTAAAGCGGAACAGCTATTTTGAGAACCGTTTATCAGCCAACAAAAATGATTACAATTACAACCTCGCAAAATTGGGTAAGCCTGTTGACAAAACAGAATGGTTCACCACGCCACCTACTGTAACTGCGTATAACAATCCTCCGCTGAATGAAATCGTTTTTCCTGCCGGAATATTACAACCTCCCTATTTTGATGTGAATGCTGATGATGCGCTCAACTATGGTGGTATCGGAATGGTTATCGGTCATGAGATGACGCACTCCTTCGATGATCAGGGAGCACAATATGATAAAGTGGGCAACGTATCAAACTGGTGGAATGCAACGGACTATGAAAAATTCAAAGCGAAGACACAGCAGGTCATCAATCAATACAATATGTTTAGCGTGCTCGATTCAATGCATGTGAAAGGTGCGCTGACCGTGGGCGAGAACACGGCAGATATTGCCGGCATTGCCATTGCGTACGATGCTTTTAAAATGACGGCGCAGGGAAAAGACACTACAAAACTCGATGGCTTTACACCGGACCAGCGTTTCTTTCTTTCCATAGCAAGGATATGGCGGGTAAAAACAACGGATGCATTTATGCGCACTTACATCAACACCAATCCGCACTCCCCGGCCAGGTGGCGTGTGAATGGGCCACTGATGAACTTCACACCTTTTTATAATGCCTTTAATGTGCAACCGGGAGATAAAATGTATAAAGCAGAAGCAGAGCGCATAACGGTTTGGTAAAGCCCTGCCCCGGTTCCCTAAAGGGGAGTTTATTTTTGTACTTTAATCATGTCTTGATATCCAACTGCATTCAATTGAATATTGTTCATTGAGCATTGTTTATTGAGCATTCATTTTAATCTCCGGAAAGAAAAGAAATCAGCTATATATTTATTCCGGGTTGTCCCACCCTTCTCTCTTCAGGAGAAGGGCCGGGGATGAGGTTGTATTCTTAATCTCCAAAAACAAAAGAGATCAGCTATACATTCATCCCCTGCTGCACATCCTCAATATTTAGAACAGTGCAGGCTGCATTCAGAACAATTATATATTTAAGTAAAATGTTTTCCCTTTCTTGTGTCAGTTGATAATTAAACCTAACCCATAATAAAAACTACTTATGAAACCAATTAAAAAAATCTTCAGACTTGTTGTTGTAGTTTTTATTTCAATCTTTTTAGCAGGAAAGGCAAAAGCCCAAACGCTTCCGGAGCCTGATTTTACTACTATCAAAGAATGGTACAATATTATCAAGTGGACCTACGACCATAGCGGGCAGATAAATATTATTGTCTCCCCTAAAAATGATGGCCCGCAAACACATCGTTTCTTTATCATGCGCTATTTTGATGAGGATGGATTGGATATAGTTGATACGCATTATACGCAGATAATTGGTTTAGGGTACAATACAGCTCCGGGGCAAAATGAAAAAGTATATGCCGGGGCGCCTGAAGAATACAAACTTAAAAAAGTTACATCCGTTGCCATCTACAGAATCCTGGAAGATGGAAGTATTGTTCCCCAGGCTGCACCTGCAAAAAAAAACAGAACATCTTCAAATACAGTTCCACAACCGGATAAAAAAGAACTGCCGAAAACAAATACCACTACAACAGATAACGGTAACTGTTCTTTTGAGGTGCAGCCGCAGTCAAAGGCAGGCACGCCTTTTTCTACGGGATTGATGAAGAGCTTGATTTATGAACGGTATAGCTTCCAGGTAAATACAGGTGGCCTTTCATCTCCCTCAAAAATCGGCGTTACTTATTTAAATCTTCAACCGGGCGCAGCTTATACAAATGGCAGCGGCGCAAACAGATCTCAAAACGGAGCGCCACCTAATGCTACCATCTTTCCTTTTACTGCAAAATATATTGTTTGTAAACAATTCAGCAATGCGACCACCCGTACTCAATACGAGTGTAAGTTTGTCGCCTTTAAGGCAAATAATGGCAACTGGGATAATGCAGTAGATGGAGTTCCGAAAATTACTTTTTTATAAATTGTAATGTTCATACTATGAAATAACCTTCTTTGGCGAGAGTCTTCCGAAGGACAACTCGTGTCTACAATAGCTGTCTGTCTCCCGATATGCATCGAGACAGGTGCAACTGGCTTTAGTATTACAAAACAATATTTCATTACTGTTCTTCCAACACCTGAACCAGTAACATTCATAAAGCAACCTCGTTTACTTCAGAAATCTTGGCAGTATTTGAATTGTAAAAGATATACAATCATTCAATGGCTTGTAAGACAACGACTACATCATTACAGTAGTTCATACTATAATCTTCTACTTATTAAAATTCTTATTTTGTAAGGACTGCCGGTTACACATATCCGTTTTTATTAAACGAACTGCCCAACAGCCTTCCACTTCCATTTTTCCAATATCCATCTAAACAAATCAGTTATGAAATCCATCCTGTCCTGCCTCATTCTGTTACTGCTGTTTGCATTGCCATCATTTTCTCAGAACACATTAGATAATGCGGGGCTTACTGCTGCTACACCATCCCAGGTTGCTTTTAGCCTGCGAAAATTAAGCAGTAGTTATACCGGACCTGCCGTTAAAGTAAGAAGATCATCCGACAATGCAGAAGCAAACGTTGCTTTTGATGGCAGCGGCGGATTGACCGCTTCCAGTCTTGTTAGCTTTACGCCCGGCGTGGCTGTAAGCTCCACTATCGGAACTACTCAAACGGGAACGGTTAGCTCTGATGTGAGCAAGTCCGGTACGATCACTATTAAAGTAAATAAAACAGGTGTGATTACCACTTCCAACGGTTCACTAACCGTTACCGGTACTGGTACCAGCTTTACTACTGAGTTGGTTGCAGGCGACCGGCTGTTCAATGGTGCTAACAATATTTTTTTAGGCGTAGTGGCTTCTGTTACCAACAACACTACATTATTATTAACCAATTATGCAACAGTTATTGTTGGTCCGGTCAACTATAAAACAACCAATGCTACAGTTACCGGAACAGGAACAAATTTCACCGGGGAATTAGCGGCAGGCGACCGGTTATTCAACACGGCAAATACTTACCTTGGTACTGTTGCCAATATTACCAATGCAACCACACTTACTTTAAATGCAGTTGATGCAGTATCCGCTACTACTATAAATTATAAAGGCACTTCGGCCACTATCACAGGTACGGGTACAAACTTTACGGGTTTAAACCCCGGCGACCTGCTGATCAGTAACAATATCACATTGGGCATCGTTTCATCCATTGCCAATGCTACTACGCTTACACTTACTGCTAAAGCAGGCGGATCAGTCAATGGTCTTGCATTCAGGTCAACGGCAGGCACAATCAGTTTCAGTTCATTTTATGCACTAACGTCTGTTTATGTAAATACCTGGTATGATCAAAGTGGTAACAACAGGGATGCTGTACAATTAAAGCCGACCAGCCAGGCGAGGATCGTTAATGCCGGCACACTGTATATCGTGAACGGAAGAACATCGATGGAATTTTCTAATTTGCTGACTTCTTTCCTGCAAACATCAACTGTTGCTTCTTATCTTAATAACAGCCTTTACACACTTAATAAAATAACAGCAGAAGTAACCATTAACCCGAACCTCCAATTGCCTATCAGCACCACTGGTGGCAATGGCCCCGGCAATACGATATCGCATTATGGGTATAGAAGTTCTTCGCTATTTACGGTTGCGCAGTATGGTAATGACCAAAACTTTAATGCCACACCCAGTACATCGCTCGAGCTGCATACTTCTGTAAAGATCTCCATCGCTTCCAGTCAATTTTATAAAAATGGAATATCACTGGGCATATTAACCAGTGGCGTTCCTTCGCATTTAAGTAATGTTGGCTTATTGAATATTGGTTACTATACGCCAACCAATTCTTATTATAATGGTTCGATCTCTGAGCTTACTGTTTTTTCAACAGCGCTTGGTACAACTGATCTTACCCTGCTGAATAATAACCAGCTGGCTTATTATAATATCGCAACCACTTACTGGACCGGCGCTGTTTCTACCGACTGGACGGATACAGGCAACTGGTCAACGGGTGTTGTTCCTACTATCAGCAGTCCTTCAATTGTAGTGATCCCTGCGGGCAAACCACGTTATCCCATTATCAGCGGCACATCAGCAGCAAACAGTATTTCGCTGGAAGCAGCCACTTCGCTCACTGTTACCGGAACCTTACAGTTAGCAGGTACCATCAATAATCTCGGCACCTGCACTGCCTCGGCGGGAACAATACAATATACAGGGCCGGCTCCGCAGAACATTGTTGCCAATACATTTGCAGGCAATACTGTTCAGAATATGATCATCAACAACAGTACAGGAGTATCATTAGCCGGCAACATAACAGTTTCGGGCAACCTTACTTTTACAACAGGAAGCCTGTCGCTCGTCAGTTCAACGCTAACGATCGGCGGCACTGTTACTAATACTATTGCTGGAGGATTAACAGGAGGCTCAAACAGCAATTTAATAATAAACGGCATTGTCAGCCCAACGCTTAGTTTTGATCAGTCTATTCCAGGTACTACCAATTTAATAAGGAATTTTACGATTAACAGCGCAGGACAAATAGTGACCTTAGCAAATAACCTGGTTTTGAATGGTAATGGAACTACTACTTTTACTGCAGGTAAATTAGCAATCGGCAGTAATACACTCACCATACGGGGTGCTGTAATTAATTCAGTAAATGAAGGTTTAAGAGGCAGCGCAGCCAGTAATGTAATTGTTGACGGCACGGTTAGTCAAACCCTTAGTTTCGATCAAACCACCGCAGGCACTACCAACGCTTTGAATAACTTAACAATTAATAACAGTAGTCAAACCGTTACATTAAACAGGAGCATTGTAATTATATCCGGTTTAACGCTAAGCTCCGGAACATTAGCGGATGGAGGAAACCAGATCAGTTCAACCGGCACTTTAAATCTTGTTGCCGGAACATTCAGATTAGGTTCCCCAACAGCGGCCACCACCTGGCCATCTTTTACAACCAATAATATTTCGGCAGCAGCAACAGCCGAATATGCATCAGGGTTACCCCAAATAGTTTCAGCCATTCCGGTTTACCAGCAGCTTACTATCAGCGCAACGGCCGGTACTACTGCATCCAATGATCTTACCGTGAATGGGATATTGAACCTTTCGGCGGCAAACCCTTCAGCGGTTACCGGATCCCTCTCGATGAGTACCTATACACTGAACATGGGTGCATCTGCTACAACGGTTGGACAGGGTGACGTAACGGGAATCGTAAAACGAACAACCATCATTCCGAATGTTACTTATACAATGGGCAATGAATTTTCTTCTATCACGTTTCCGATTACAGGAACACTGCCTTCGCAAATGAGCATGAAGATCAGTATCGGCACCACGCCTTCATGGCAGGCCGGAGCTATCAAACGTACTTATGATTTTATTCAAACAGGCGGCAGTGGTACCAAGGCTGTTATCAATGCGCATTACCTGGATGGAGAGCTGAATGGGAATGTTGAAAATAAACTGGTTGATTTTTCCTATCGCTTTACAGGGCCGGTCCTTACAGAACATGGTAAATCAAATTTCAATACTACACAAAACTGGGTAGCGTTGTCAAATGTGAATGTAGCGTTCTTCTCTTCTGCTTTCGGGGCAGTTGAATTATCACTGGATGAATCCACACTTACTACGCTTACCTGGAATGGTTCTACCAGTACTTCCTGGATCACAGCCACCAACTGGACACCAAACGGGGGCCCCTCTACAAATACCAATCTCATTATCCCGGATTCCAGCACTACGCCAAATGATCCTTACCTGCCTGCCACGGCAAGTAATGGATCACTTACCATTGAAAACGGTGGTATTGTTTATTCAGATCCGGGCGCCCAGCTTACTATTAATAATGCAGGGCTGGCATGGAGTAATAACGGAACATTTAACGCCGGCAGCAGCAACATCATTTTTACAAATGCCAATGCTACCATGAACGGCACAACGAATTTTAATAACGTTACTATTAACAGTGGTGCCAACCTGTTAATGACAACCGGTAGTGTGACGCGGATCGCCGGAACAATGGTCAATAATGGTACATGGAGTCCCGGGTTATTAGCAAATACTGTAGAATATAACGGTAACAATCAGACGATCGTTATTCCAAACGGGTCTACACAATCTTATCATAATCTGGTGATCAGCGGCAGCGGAATTACAGGATTGCCAGCGGCTTCCTTAAATATGTTAGGTGACCTGACCATCAATGCTGTCATTTCAACTACCGGCAATACCATTGTAATGAATGGGATCAATGCCCAATCCATTAATGGGGCAGGGCCAATAACACTGAATAACCTTGTCATCAATAACAGCGCAGGTCCCGTTGCCCTTAACCAAAATATGAACGTTGCAAATACATTGACGTTGACCACAGGCAAGTTAGCCATCGGCGCTAATACACTTACTTTATCAGGTAACGTGATAAACACAGTTCCTAATGGAATAACCGGCAGTATGAACAGCAATCTTATTATAAACGGAACTGTGAGCCCGGTATTAAGTTTTGATCAAACCACTCCCGCTATATCCAATGCGCTGAATAACTTAACCATCAACAGCAGCGGACAGGCAGCTTTATTAGGCAGCGATCTTGAAGTAAACGGCACGATGCTGTTTACCGCAGGAAAACTGCAGATCAATGGCAATACGCTTAATCTAAAAGGAAATATAAGTAACACAGTAACTGGCGGAATCAAAGGAAGCGGTACAAGTAATCTTATCATCAGCGGTGGAACAGCAAGTCCGGCTATATCTTTTGACCAGACCACAGCAGGTACCAGTAACCTGCTGAATAATTTTTCTGTCAACAGCGCCGCTCAATCAGTTTCACTGGCCAATCCTTTGATCGTAGGAAATTCACTCAGTCTCACAAATGGTTTTATTACCACTACAACAGCAAACAGTCTTACACTAACGGCAACGGCCAGCTTCACCGGTGGAAGTGATAGTTCATACATAGATGGCCCGCTTATAAGGAACACCAATGCAACAACGGCTTTTATATTTCCTGTTGGCAAGATCAATTCATATCACCCGGTATCAGTTACACCCATTACAACAGCAGCAGGTATTTACAATGCTGAATATTTTCCGATCACTGCTCCTGCGGGTGCTTATGCGGCAGGCTTAACAGGGATCGCCACCGATGAATATTGGGATATCAGCAGGGCCAGTGGCCCAAATGCAGCAGTAACGCTTATGTATACAGGAGACAATATTTGGAATGTTGGCAGCCCGACAAGCGGGGATATCATCATGGTAGCACATCTTGGTGCAGGCACATGGAGCGCTGTTAACGGAACTACCATACCCGGCAATACCGGCACTGGTATGACAGCGGTGAGCAGCCAGGTGTTAAGCTCGTTCTCACCCTTTACTTTTGGATTTGCTCCTGCTCCGGTAGTGCTGCCCGTAACATTGATAGATTTCAAAGCTGCGAAAGTAAATGCTGCGGTTGACCTGCATTGGACCACAACCAATGAGATCTCTTTAGCAAGATTTGAAATAGAACGTTCATCAGATGGCCGCAATTTTTATTTCATTGGTTCGGTACCGGCAGTAAATATAGCTTCTGTCAAAACGTATAACTGGCAGGATAACACGCCGCTTTCAGGCGTAAATTTTTACCGCTTGAAGATGATTGATATAGACGGTGCTTTTAAATACAGTATCATCGTTAAGATCGATATGAATGCTAAAAAAAGCATCTCGGTTTATCCAAATCCAATCATCGATGGCAAGATAATGCTGCAGATGTATGGTCAGCTCAAAGGGCAATACATTATTAACCTTTATAGCATGACCGGGACAAAGATGATGAACAGCAAAATAACGAGTGATGGAAATGATGCTGTAAAAAGTATAAACCTGGATAAAGATTTACCATGCGCCGTTTATTATCTCGAAATAACAGATCCGGCAAAAAATAAAACAGTACTTAAGATATTATTCATGAATTAAAGGCCTGAGGAATCATTCTATGATAGTCAGGATATGCTGAATACTTATTAAACGCGATCCCGGGATACGTATTCCGGGATTTTTTCGTCTAACTGGCCCACTCTTCAGCAGGGCACCACTGGCGCCAGTCTTCCGAAAGATGACTCGTGACTACCAGATCCGCCAGTGACTGGCATTGGAATGGCACTCATTTTATCCCTGCATACACATCCGTCCACTTCTTTTCTTTTTCAGCAAACCTGTCTGCGTCTACAGACTTCAATCTTTCTGCATTTGTTTTCTTTTCCCCATACAGGTCTATTAAATATTGCACTGCATTCTTATACGCCTCTTGCTCAACCGCGCTCACTGCATCAGTCTTTTTTGAATAGAAGTCAGCAGCTTTTTCATAAGCAGCAATGGCCTTATCGGCATAGCCATCATATTCATCAAAGAGCCGGTCTCTTTTATCAGTCAGTTCTTTAGAAGGCGATGGAGTTTTTCCGGCCGCATCCGGCACGGCATTTTTTTTGAATGCCTTTATTGCATCAAGTACCACACCGACCTGGTCATTAACAGCAACACTTTTATTGATAAAATGATTGCCGATATTGATATAAGATAATCCCGTCATTTCCGGTTTCAGCACTGCTGCTTTTTCAAATGCCGCTATCATTGCTGCTTCCATTGCTGCAATGTTTCCTTTGGGTAAGGCTTCTCCGGATTTAGGATACAGTTTTGCAAACAATTCCTCTCCTTCTTTCATCTTAATAAAATATCCTTCTTTCGAATTGGCATAGTCTTCTGCAACTGCCGGAAAATATTTGCTGTCAGGATAATTTTTTTTACCGAAGGCAACAGCTTTTTCAAAATTCACATCATCTTTCCGCGCCATATAATAATTGGCAATGAACTGGTAAAGAAATTCGTAATCCTTACCAACAACATTTGCTTCATAAAGCCTGTTGAAATATTTAAATGCAGCAGCATCATCTTTCAAATTCTGGGCACTGGCCCCTGCATACATAATACAAGAGGTATCTATCTTCACCGTTGTAATTTTCGCCTGGATCAAAAAGTCAGAATAGTCAACCGCAGTTGCAAAATTTTTATACGCTTCCGCCCAGTTCTTATTATTATAATCCTGTGCCCCTGCCTTGAACGATATTGTATAAAGATTAATGGGACCGCTTATGTAAACATTGTCCTTCATTAATGCAAAGCCGGGATCCAGTGTCTTGTATTTTTTGAATGCTGCGGTCGCTTCCATCTTCAGACTTTTTTCCTGGTGTGACATGGTTGAATCATCCGCCAATGCGCTATAAACAGTTGCTCTTAATGCCCAGGTTTCCGGATTTTTAGAAAGCACATCTACTGTGATGGCTTTATCTATAGCCAGTTTTGCGTCTTTATATTGTCGCAATACAACCTGAGTTTTGATGCCATCCAAACTTTGCCCATGTAACAAATTCAAAAAAACCAGCGTAGCCAGGCAAGTGATAATTATTCTCTTCATGAAAAGTGTTTTTAATGAATGCTATCAATCCATCCTTCAATATACTTCATCCAGTTCCATATTTCTTATTTTGTTTCTTATTTTATATTTCCCATCGGAACGCCGGTGGCGCGGCGGCTATCATGTATGTTACCCCACAAGTTGTGCCGATGGCACAAAGGAAAATCACTGATTGAGCAATTACAATTAAGCGTTGAAAAGTTTTACCTGAGCCAATTTTTAATATTTTCTTGTTCCTTGTTCTATATTCTGTATTTTTTACCACAGAGTAGTCGGAGTTTTCTTTCACAGAGTTAATAGAATTTTGAAATGCTCCTTTAACTCTGTGCTGTATTCAACTCCCGCAACTCTGTGGTAAATTGTATAGAGTTTCCATTCATTCCTTATTTCTTATTTTTTTATTCCTTCCCCTTCAGTTTGTAATTTTACAAATGGCAAAAAACAGTGTAACAGTTCCTGCATCCGCTTTCGATTTTCTTAAAGCATTAAAGAAACACAATGACCGTAACTGGTTCAACGCAAACAAAGAAAGATTTCTTACCGAGCAATCTGCGATCGAAGCATTTGCCGATGCATTGCTGATGGAGATGAATTCTCATGATATGATCGAAACGCAATCAGGCAAAAAAAGCTTACACCGCATTTACCGCGATACCCGTTTTTCAAAAGATAAAACGCCTTACAAGAATAATTTCAGCGGCAGCTTTTCACGTGCCGGTAAACAACGTCGTGGCGGTTATTATTTTCACCTGCAGCCGGGCAATAGTTTTGTTGCAGGTGGTTTCTGGGGACCGGATACAAATGATCTCAAACGCATCCGTGATGAGATAGCTATTGATGCAACGCCGCTGAGAAAGATCATCGGCAATAAATATTTCATTTCAACCTTCGGTTCTATCCAGGGAGAACAATTAAAAACTGTTCCGCGTGGTTTTGATGCAACCAATGATGCGATCGACCTGCTGCGGTACAAACAATTTTTACTCATCCATAAATTTAAAGACGAAGAACTCTTATCCGGTTCGTTCTTAAAAAATGCCAACCAGGCCTTCAGGCATATGCGGCCATTTCTGGATTATATGAGTGAAGTACTGATCACCGATATGAATGGCAGAAGTATTTTATAAATGTATTCGTCATGAAAATATAAATACTGTTACGCAAAGAAGCAAAGAACCGCAGAGGCACAAAGTTCCATTGGCGGCGTGGCGAAATCCTGGCGCCTTTGCGTGAAATACTTTCTTTTTATTCTTTGCCCGATATTCAATTGCGCATACGCTTCAACCTGAACTTGATTATTGAGCATTGAATATTCAATATTTTTTTGCTTTGTTCCTTATCAGCAGGACTTTTCCACAAAAACTGCAGAAGCTTTCAATATACAGATTTGATAATGATTTCTTAAATCTAATTGTCTTACATTTAGTAGACCTTTACCAAACTAAAATAAACTGAAAATGAGAATGAAACTTCTACTGACGGTCCTATGTGCGACCTTTTTAAACTGTGCCTTTGCACAGGAAACCACATCAGAGATACAAGGCATTATTACTGACGGAAGCAAAGGCCTTGAAAATGCTTCTATCACTGCAGTGCATCTGCCTACCGGCACAAGGTACAGCACCACCAGCCGTAAAGACGGTCGCTACAATCTTCCCAACCTTCGCGTTGGCGGGCCATATGAAATTACAGCAACCTTTGTTGGATTCAATAACGAAAAACAAGACAACATTACATTGCTGCTGGGCCAGGCCTATAAAGCAGATTTTACTTTAAGCGCCAAGACCAATACGCTTACAGAAGTAACGGTTTCTGCAGCAAAGCAGGATAAGGTTTTTGGTAACAGCAGAACAGGAAGCCAGGAAGTAATTAACCGGACCCAGATTGAACGATTGCCGACCATTAACCGGTCGCTGCAGGACTTTACCCGATTGGAACCTACTTCCAACGGTCTTAGTTTTGGCGGCAGAAGCAACCAATATAATAATGTAACTGTTGATGGTGCCAACTTCAACAACTCTTTCGGTCTTTCAGGAACATTGGGCGGACAAACCGGTTCGCAGCCTATCAGTCTTGATGCCATTGAGCAGATCCAGGTAAACGTTTCCCCATATGATATCCGCCAGGGCGGTTTTACCGGTGCAGGCATCAACACTGTTACACGCAGTGGTACCAACAAGATCCGCGGAACAGTATATGAGTATTTCAAGAATGAAGACAACCAGGGTTATAAAGTAGGAAATACTGTGTTGACTAAAACACCAATCAAATTCAGCCTTAAAGGTTTTGCCGTAGGCGGACCGATCATAAAAAATAAATTGTTCTTCTTTGTAAGTGCAGAACAGGTTAGACAGGAATTGCCTGCAAGCAGTTTTATTGCTTCTGATGCAACACATCCTGTTACACCCGGCAGCGTATCTCAGGCAAATGCAGATACACTTTCAAAACTTGCTACTTTTTTACAAAGTAAATTCGGTTACAACGCCGGACCTTTCCAGGGATACAATCAAAAAACACAGAGCGATAAAATAACTGCCAAGATCGATTGGAATATCAATGGCAAGAATACACTTACCCTGAAATACAATTATCTTAAATCAAGTGCAGACCAGTTTGCAAGTACCAGCAGAAATGGTTTCTCTGGTTTTCCTACAGGCGGCCAGCCTGGTAATACTTCCATGCCTTTTCAGGGAAGTGGTTACGTGATCAATAATAATTTCAACATTTTTATTGCAGAGCTTAATACAAGATTCAGCAATAAGATCGTGAACAAATTCCAGATCGGATTTACACAGCTCCGCGATTTCCGTACAACGCAGGGCAATTCTGATTTACCATTGGTAGATATTTTATCAGGTGGTAATATCTACACCACTTTCGGTTATGAGCCTTTCACTTATAACAATAAACTGAACACTGATGTGTTCCAGTTTTCTGATATCGTAACGGTTTATAAAGGAAGTCATGAGATCACTGCAGGTACACAAAATTATTTCAGAAAATACCTGAATGGATTTGCTCCTGCTTACCAGGGCATTTACCAGTTTGCAAGTCTTACCGATTTTTATAACAGTGTAAATACCGGTACTCCTTCTGCATTGCGTTATGCTATTCAGTATTCTGCATTAAAAGATGGTTCATTTCCTTATGCCAAAGCAGGTTCTAATGACCTGAGTTTATTCGTTCAGGATAAATGGCGCATGCATAAAGATATTACATTGACTTACGGATTAAGAGTTGATAATTCTATGTACACCGGCAGTTTTGATCAGAATCCTGATTTTGCAGCCCTGACCTTTGCCAATGGATCTCATTATGATGTGGGTAAAAAACCAGGCAATGCTTTACTGGTTTCTCCAAGACTCGGTTTAAACTGGGATGCATTGGGTAATAAAACCTTACAGGTTAGAGGCGGCGGTGGTATATTCTCAGGTCCTCCACCTTTTGTATGGATCAGCAACCAGGCCAGTAACAATGGTGTACAGTTTGGTTCAGTTATAAAAACAACAGGCGTGCCTTTCAGTCCGGAACCAAATACTTACAGGCCGGCAGCAGGTGCGGCAAACACTTCTTACAGTGTAGCATTGGTTGACAATGATTTTAAATATCCATCTGTATTAAAGACCAGTCTTGCAGTAGATAAAAAATTCAAACATGACTGGATCATCACACTGGAAGGAACGTACACAAAAGATATCAATGCCGTGTATTATTCAAATGTCAATCTGAATGAAACCAGTGCTTTTGCGTTGGCAGGTTCAGATAACCGTTTACGGTATAATACATCTACAACAACAACACTGAACAACAGCAGTAAATATTATTTTGGTTCAACTTCAGCCAATCCAAATCTGGGTAATGCTATTCTGATGAAGAATTCAAAGAAGGGCTATTCTTCTACAACAACATTCAGGGTTCAGAAAACAATTAAAGATCTGTACCTCAGTGTTGCGTACACGCATTCAAGATCCAAGAATACTGCAGAAGGCGGAAGCACAGCAGGTAGCTTATGGAGCGGCAGACCTGTTCAGGGAACAGATCCTAATACAGACAATCTTTCCAATGCATCATGGTATCAGCCACACAGGGTAGTTGCATTTGCATCTTACAAATTCAGTTATGCAAAACATTTTGCTACCAGCTTCGGTTTGTATTTTGAAGCAGCTCCGAATGGTGTTACTTCTTATATTTATAACGGCGATTTAAATGGCGATGGTAACAACAACGATTTGATTTATGTTCCGAATGCAGCATCAGAAATCAACCTGGTTAAATCAGGTTCAGGTGGTTTGGGTACCGGTGCAAGTACAGATGTACGCACCGCTGCACAGCAATGGGTACAGCTGAATGCTTTTATCAGCCAGGATAATTATTTATCTTCTCACCGTGGCAAGATTGCAGAAGCCAATGCAGTTGTATTGCCTTACTTTAAAAAGATGGATGTGAATATCACACAGGATATTTCTCTTAAAACAGGTAAGAAAGATATCGATCGTCATACCCTGAGATTTACACTGGATATACTTAACGTAGGTAACCTGCTGAATAAATACTGGGGTATTGTAAAAGCACCAACTGTATCTAACTTCCTTCGCTTTGAAGGATTGGCAGCAGATGGCAAAACACCCAGCTATTCATTTACACAACAGGATGCTGCCAACCAGACTCCTTATGTAAACAGTTTCTCCAACAGCGGAAGCATCAGTTCACGCTGGCAGATGCAGTTCGGAATAAGATATATGTTTAATTAATTCTGTCTTTATATAAAGAAAAAACTGCTCTTTAAAAAGAGCAGTTTTTTTATGCGGTAATCCTTGTAAAAATATCCGGCGCTTCATCAGCAATAAAATAATGCAATAGTTTTTGTTCCATCTATTCTGTAAATTCATACTGTTTTAAAAAGCAAGCATGAAATTTTTTCAAACAATCAGCTTCTGCATCATATTGATCTTATTAATGCCTGCGGTAAAAACCAATGCACAATCAGGCAACAGATCTTTCATTGATGAAACCATTTATAAAAAGTTAATCGTAAAGCCCCGCATAACTGATGCCGCAATACACAACTGGGATACGGCGCATATTGTATATTATGATCCGGCAATTAAAAATAATAAGATCCTGCTTTGGCTCACCGGCACCAACGGAACTACCAATAATATGCCCGGCGATTTTTTAAATCTCGCTCTGGAAAAAGGGTATAGAGTGATCGCACTGTCATTTATATCTGTACCGGCAGTTTCAGAAATATGTATTGGAGATGCATTGAGTTCAAACATAAACTGTGCGGCTGATTTTCGTAGAAGACGGATCTATGGCGACAATAATTTTTCATTGATTCCCGATGAACCACAGGATGCGATCATTCCGCGCCTGGTAAAACTTTTGAAGTGGCTCGCTAAAAATGATGCTGCAGGAAACTGGTCGCAATATCTTGAAACAAACAGTTTAAAACCGGCATGGAATAAAATAGCTATCGCCGGACAGTCACAGGGCGGCGGTATGGCAGAGTTTATAGCGCAGCGCGAAACTGTTGCAAGGGTCATCAGTTTTTCCGGCGGTTGGGATTATTCCAATTCAAAAGAAAAAAAGATCGCCCGGTGGTATGCTGATAAAAGCATTACGCCAATGAAAAACTGGTATGCCACTTATAATATTAATGAGCTCGCAGCGAAGCCACTGGAAGAAATCTGTACAACACTTCATATACCTGCAGAAAATATATTCGCATTGGATAAACCATTGCTCAATACAAATACTGCCGGCCATCCGAATCCTTATCATGTTGATGGAATCCGTAACCCGGCATACCGATCGGTATGGATCAGTATGCTCGGAAGCGGATTATAAAACAAATTTTAAGAATAGCGCATCGCCCGATCACAAAGTTTATTCAGCATAATGCGACAGTAAAATAATTCAACATTTAATTTAATCAAGATGATCCTTGATCGTGTGAATATTTACCGAAGGCAGAAATTGTGGATCCTGATATAAAGCCACAATCTCTTCCGGATCAATACCCGAAAGTTTTTTTATTTTATTACTGCCGTCTCCCAATACCCACGCACTGTTCCATAAACTGGCCAGTGTATGACCGCCGCTGGCAAACAATCCGGGAACAATGGTCTTGCCTTTTGCAGCCCAGTACTTATCAGGAAAATCACTGCCATATTTTACAAATGCAGCAACGATATCCTGCGGCTTGACCGTCCTGAATGTTTTCTTCATCAGGTCCACAGTTGAAGCTGCAGACTCTTTTCCCGATTTTATTTTAATCAATGTTTTGTAAGAAGCTTTCTTGATCAATGTCTGCACCGCCGGTATAATGTCCTTGTTATATTTGTTGATCATTGTTGCTTCAAATGCTTCATGCACGCCTTCGCCTTTTTTATCATCGCCTCTTCCCGCACCCGGAATTCCATTAAACATATAAGAGATATGCAGCGGCTGGCAGGCGTCACCGATATAATGAGCGAGCACTCCCGCTGATGCTATGTATCCGGCAATATTTCCTTTAGAAACATAATCAACCATTGCAATAAATATCTGCCATACTCTGAAGGGCAGAATCCCTTTACTGCTGTCCTTAACTGCTTTGTCTGTATAATAAGTTAACCATTCTTCCGGCGTTAAAAACTTCATATTCTTTCCCGTGCCGGTGCACAATTGCAGCAATGTTTTATTCTGTGAATCCGGTTTGTCCATATCTGCAAAGTGATTCGGGTTTTCCAGGAAACGTTGGTAATCGCCGCCGCGTATTTTCCAGATCAAATCAGGCACATCAGCCAATGCAGTATAGTTAATAGTTTTTCTTTTGCGTTTGATGGCTGCATCTGTGATCAGATCATCCGGACGGAAAGTGATCAGTTCAAGATTATTGCTCAACAATGTTTTCAATTGCGCATTCGTCACCATGGATGTTGCAAAATTGGCAATGGTATAATGTCCGACTTCCCCCCAGGTATAATCGGAACTATCATTCCAACCGGATACCACATCCACTTCAAGTTCTCTGAGGATATTGGACAAACAGGTTGACAGCGCATAAGAATGTTTAAAGCTGCTGCCCTGACTTACAAAACAATGCTGGCCCCACTGTAACGCAAAAGGCTGGTTGATGATATTGCCTGTATCATCAGCTTTTTCAATTACCCATACTGTTCCTGAATCTCCGTTCTTGGTATTGAGTGTTTTATTTTTAATACCACCGATTAAAAAGTCCGAAACATATTCCAGCCCCCCTACTGATTTGTACCGGTAAAAAAATGCATCGATCTGTCCGGTCATCATTCCACTAACTGCACCAAATGCTTTTACGTTTGCCCCGATCATGTCTAAAGAAATATTATTGGTGTTCAGGTCAAATACTTTTCCAATTGCACCGATCCTGTATATTTCTGTCTTCCAGTATTTGATATCATTGATCTCTATCAACCCCACATCCATATTACTAACCATCACAGATGACTCCCAACCAGTATATAATTTTCTGAAAAAAACATTGCCGATATTTTTACTGCTGCATATACCAATAGGAACCAACGTACCCTTGACCTTTGTATAAACAACAGTACCTGGTGTGCCACTCACATGCCTGTTGGTAAGCGCATAATATTTATTTCCATCAGAAACAACACAGCCGATGGAAGCAATGCGTTGCACGCCCTGCAGTTCAATTATCAACGGATAACCGCCGCCTACATAATCCGAAGGAAAAATAACTTCTTCTTCGTTTACCATATCCTGGCTGGCGTCTGCAGGCGGAGCCTCTACTACACAAACAGGAATCTCTCTTCCATCTTCCAGGTCAACGAAAGATGAGATATAATTATCAAACTTTGAGGCTGATTTAAAATCTTCGATCGTCATCCAGCGGTTGACAAATACGAGTATGCAGGGCCATGAACTTTCATTCACAACGGTATTGTCAAGCCGCTTGGGTCCGTTGCCCTTTTTAATGCGCCTGCGGAATCTGCCGATTGCCGTACCCACTACGTTTTTCTTTCTCATTAAATGAATGTGAAATGCTTCCCGGGCGTCCAGCAGATCTTTAACCGAAAGATTAAAGTACTTGTTTGCAGTTGTAGTCATAAGTGTAGTTTATTGGTTTAGGTTATACAAATAAAATAACAATGATCAGTCAGTGACTACATGCATTATTCAGGGCAGAAGCAAAGAACAGCCTGTTGTTTATGACGGAGGTATTTCCGGAAATATTATGGGGATTCTAAAAGATGTTAGCGTTAGCTGTTTGAAAGATAAAAACAATAAATGAGAAATACAATACCCCTTCCGGCTAACAAAAAAGATAACAGTAAATTCTTTTATGCATAACAATCATCTCATTGAAAGACTTCGCAAACAATTTTTTAAAAATTACGGCAATCCTTTTGCTGACAAGTTCGTATGTTGCTTTAGCTAAATGAATATCAGAAATTTTTTCTTTAAACTTGCACACTGGGAAAGCTGGCATTATATGGCCAAGTATATTCCGATCATGCCAGTATGGGTCTGGCATTGCATGCGGGCAGGATCGCTTTGGTTTTTTACTCCGTCTAATCCCACGATCAGTTTCGGTGGTTTTGAAGGAGAGACCAAAAGTGAAATGTATAATCAGTTACCACCGGGAACTTTTCCCAAAAGCATTTATATTTCGCCGGATCAATTATTTGATGACATAGTACTGCAGGTAGAAAAAAACAATTTTACGTACCCCTTTGCAGTGAAACCTGATGCCGGCATGATGGGCTTTATGTTCAGAAGAATTGATAATGAAACTGCCTTAAAAAACTACCATGAAAAAATGCCTGTCAATTATATTATCCAGGAACTGGTTGAATACCCACTGGAAGTAAGTGTATTTTATTACCGCTATCCCAATGAAAAAAAAGGTACTATCACCGGCTTTATAAAAAAAGAATTTTTACAGGTAGTTGGTGACGGTGTTTCCACATTACTGGAACTGATCAATGCATACGAGCGGGTTCGCTTCCGCATAGAAGAAATGAAAGCAAAGCATGCTGCCAAACTGGAAATAGTATTGCCGGCAGGAAGCATTTATATTTTATCTTATGCGCTCAACCTCAGCAGGGGCGGCCGGTTGGTAAGTCTTGAACATGAAAAAGATGAGCAGTTGCTGCAGGTCTTTGATGAGATCAGTCATTATACAAAACATTTTTATTATGGCCGTTATGATATTAAATGTGCTTCTGTAGAAAGTCTTAAACAGGGAAAGGATTTTTCTATTCTTGAATACAACGGTTGCGGGGCAGAACCCCATCATGCATACGGCAATCACAATACACTGCTGCAGGCATACGGAATTTTTCTGCATCACTGGAAAGTGCTGGCGCGTATTTCGGCTTACAATCACTGTCATGGTTTTCCAAGATGGGGTTACAAACGTGGAAGGGATTACCTCAAAATGGGGAAAGCGAATTATCGTTTAATTAAAAAACTGGACGCTGAAACACAGGTATAATAAAGCGGACAGTTTTTTTCAGGCTCAGGCATCTTATTTGATTTGATGCTGTACTTATAATAAAACAATGCACGATCAGTCAATTATTACAGAAGAGTTCATCAGCTTTTTAAGCAACAGGGATTTTCCATGCGTTGCTGCTAAAGATGCGCTGGCAAAAAATAATCTAAGGATTATTATTGCAGATCATATGGCCTGTCCGAAAGATGATAATGCCATTCTTCAATTTATTTATTCATTTACAGAAAATTACCGGCAGAACAGCAAAGGATTTTTCAGTGCGGTGGTTATTTTTAAAACTCCTGCTGAACTGGATGAATTGCTTTTTGAGAATTTAATGGCTATCCGTTTGCGCGGTTTAAAAAATATAGATGCAAAAAATTACCAGCATGATCCACGGGTAAGTGCAGATCCTTTATCAGCTGATTACAGTTTCAGTTTAATGGAAGAAGCTTTTTTTATTGTGGGCATGCATCCGCAGAGCAGCCGGCCGGCGAGGCGATTTAAATATCCAGCATTGGTTTTTAATCCGCATGCACAATTCCAGGAATTAAAGAACAATAACAGGTATGAGAAATTGAAAACAATTGTGCGTCGCCGCGATCTTGCTTTTTCAGGATCTGTAAATCCGATGCTTACCGACTTTGGCACTGCCTCAGAAATATTTCAATACAGCGGAAGAAATTATGATCTTGCAGAAAAATGTCCTTTCAATTTCTAAACAAAACAGTATGAATATTATTGAACCGCGGAGCGGCACTGCGTTCGTTTTAAAAAAAGGACAGCAGCTTCGCGTTACAGATATTAAAGGCGAACAGGTTTCAGATTTTGTTTGTTTTAACCTGCATGATAAAGCAGAATATTTATCCAGCGGCAGAACGATTGATTATGCCGAAACTATTTTTCTTACAACAGGCCATCCTTTTTATTCCAACAGAAGCAATATTATGTTTGAAATAAAAGAAGATACAGTTGGCCGTCATGATTTTTTACTCACGCCCTGCAGTGCTGATACTTTCAGGATCATTTATGGTCATGAGCAACCTCACCGCGGATGCCTTGGAAATCTTACGGAAGCTTTGCAGCCATTTGGAATTAATTCCGATGGCATTCCTATTTGTTTCAACATTTTTATGAACGTAACAGTTAATGGAGATTCAGGTAAGATCGATGTATTACCTCCAAAAAGTAAAGCAGGTGATTTCCTGATCATTGAAGCAAAGATGGATCTGATCATCGGCATGACTGCATGCTCCGCAGAAATGTCGAACAATTATTCTTTTAAGCCGATCGGTTATGAAATTATTTAAAATTCAGATTTAATGTATTGAAATTCTCATCTCCGTTATCATTACAGGGCCCTGCTATGAAATGATTTTATTTCCCGCAAAAAAAATCTCCACTGGTCAATAAGACTATTATTATTTACTACCACTCCAACTTTCGGGGGATTGTCCGGTAATTGCTCCAATCTTATTTTTGATCAATGCCTAACCGGAATTACCGGCTGATTCATTATGGAGAAAATCATTTTTAAATAATAAATATGAAAAAAATTATACTGCTTATTGTATGCCTCAACCAGTTGCATACTATTAAAGCGCAGAACACCGGCATTGGAACCACTACACCACAGGCTACACTTGATGTTAAAGGAAATGTCAGGATGGGCGGCATCAGTAAATATATGTCTTATGATTCTGCTTCAGGTAAGATCACCTGGACAAACGCTTCCCTTTTTGTTCCTGTTTCGCAATACCTGGTGCAACATTCTGCATCTGCCGAAGGCTTATATTATAACAGTGGCCAGCTCGAGTACCGGAATCAATTAGGTGCGGCGGCCTTCTTTAGCAACTGGACTAACGGCAATGGTTACTTTAGCGGAAAGCTTGGTATTAATAACACAGCTCCGCAATTTCCTTTAACCCTGAATAACAGTTTGGGTGATAAGATCTCTTTATGGACAGATGGCACGCCTACGCATTATGGTTTTGGTGTGCAAAGCAGCCTGCTGCAGATGTTTGCAAAAACTTCTCTGGATGATATTGGCTTTGGATATGGTTCCAGCACGTCTTTTACAGAAGCAATGCGCATCAAGGGAAATGGGAAAGTAGGTATCGGCATCATCAATCCTGTTACCAGGCTTCATATTTATGACGGCGCGTCCGGGGGCACACCATTTACTTTTTCAAGAGTTGCAGTGGAAAGTAATGGTCATACTTACCTGAATCTTTTAAGTCCTGATGCCAACGAAACAGCGATCCTGTTTGGAAAAGCATCCAATGCGGCCAGTGGTGGAATTTTGTACAACAACAGCAGTACACCCAATGGATTTCAGTTCCGCAATAATGGAAACCTTACAAGAATGGTGATCGATAACAATGGCAATGTTGGAATTGGAAATCCCTCCCCGCAATTTCCGTTGGACATTAATGGACGGATGCGTTTAAGCGGAACCAATCCCAATGATCCTGGTATGTGGTTGAATGATGGTGGAACAGACCGTGCCTTTATCGGTTTACAAAATAATAACCAGGTTGGCTTTTATGGAAGTACCTGGGGGTTTACCATGAACACATTAACCGGTGCATTATCGGTAAATGGCGATGCCGGTACGGCAGGTCAGCTTCTAAGATCCGGTGGCTCCGGGGCTGCTCCGGTCTGGACAGATCCGGTTGTTTCCAAAACACAGTATTATCAAACTACGATCAGTTCCGTTACCTTAACCAATGCGTCTCCTTCATTTGTTGTAAATGTTCCGGTTACTGTTTATGCAAATTCAATTATCACGGTATCGGTTACCGTTAATATATCCACAGCAGCTTATTTCGGTTGCGATCATGGAGAATTGATCATGTCTTTTGAACCCCTTGGTGGTGGCGGATTAATCGGTTCGGGTGGTAAGTATCAAACGATTTGTGGCGGCACCGCCAATACCATTACATCAGGCGAGCTTCCGTTACTGGATGGAACAGGTGGAATGAAAGTGTTCAGCGCTGGAACCGGAATTGGTGGCATCATTAAATTTATCAAGAACAATGCTGGGCCCGATCTCAGTATCGGCAATACACTACCCGCAGTAATTATTGTAAAAGTAATTCCAATATAATTTCCTTCTTTAAAAACGTGGAGCACTAATCGGGCTGTCACTTTTTACAGCCTTTAAACATAATCATGTTTAAAAAGAAAAGGTACCACGAATATGCCACAGACACCGGTTATAGCGATCACTCCAAAAAGTAATTCTCTGAATTGTTTTGAAACGACCGAGTCTATCGATCTTTGTACGCCCATCGCACCTGCAAATAACAGCACCGTTAGTATCAAAAAAGTAATCTCGTAAATGATTGTTCCTTTTTTAAGATGGTGATGAAAAAAATAATAGATGATACCCATTATTGTAACAACAAGTATCAACGCAAATATAAGTGTGGACACATTGATGATCTCCGAATAAGAGAACCCGGTATAGAACCTGAAGAAATAATTATATATCAAACTGAGGCAGGTTGCAAGTACACCGGCAAGAACACCTGCCAGTAATGATTTAGAAAATTCTGTTTGTTCAAAACCGCAATCCCGGTAATTCAGATCCTGATATTCCATAATGTTTATTTTAATTGAATGTAAGGTACTCTCCGGGTATTAGAAAGGCATTAGGAAGCGGTTAGAGGATTGTTAGAATTCAGCTGTTCCGGGAGTCAGCGGCAATTGGCAGTTCTATAAAAAAAGTAGTTCCGCTGCCAACAATGGATTTGATCCTGATATTTCCTTTGTGTAATTTAATTATGCGGTTTACCAACGGCAGCCCTACGCCAAAGCCGGCTGCAGAAGTATTATCAGCTATCCTGTAGAAAGGCTGAAAAATATTCTGCAATTCGTTTTCCGGAATTCCTTTCCCATTATCTTCCACTATAACGATGATGTTACATCCATCAACTGATAATTTAACCAGGGCATGTTTATCTGGAGAATATTTACAGGCATTCGCAACAATATTCCTGACAGCGGTGAAAAACAATTCGGCATTACCAAATACCAGTAATTTGGTTTCATCTTCAGGTAGCTGATCAAATCCAAGTTTTACTGAAAAAGATTTATCGAGTTTGGTCATTTCGCCAGGAAGCAACATCAGTACTTCATCTATCCTTACAAGGTTAAGTTCTATTCCGCCCGAATTGCCGGATACCGCAGCGAACTCCAATAAGGTTTGAGTGAGTTTACTGAGGTGCCTTACATCCTGGTAAACAGATTGCATTACCAGCATATAATCTTTTGCGTCCCTGTCTTTTTGAAGCGATACTTCGAGCTGGCTTGAAATAATAAGTCTATAAACATTCACTTTAAAACAATGCGCAGAAGTTTTGTTTGAGATTGTTGTTTCGGATAATAACAGTTAACAGAACCCTGTTTTCAAATAACATGATAAAATAATTGTATATTACAATTAACCTAACCTATCATGCACTCAAAAAAACCAGTATTCAGCCAAAGACATCCCCGTTTATTTAAATTAAATGACACTGCCGGTAATGATCTGCTGCACCGTAAAGCATTTGAGAATTCTGCACAGCCCGGAATAATTTTCACTGTAAATAATGATAAGGTAATCGCTGCAAATAATGCTGCCTGCAGATTACTGGGTTATTCAAATAAAACCTTTCTGAAAAAAACCGCTGAGGATATTATTGATCTGAAGGAACAGGGCTTTAAGAAAACATTTGGTTATAAAAAAAATATTGCCGGTAACACTGTTTTGCTTCCGGTAATAAAAAAGAACGGTACAACACTGCCTTGTGAGATTACCACTTCTTTCTTCAAGGATGCCGGCGGAAGTGAAAAAGCAATCATGTTCATTACGGATACAACGCGTAACATGCTTGCACAAAAAAAGATTGATACAAAAAATGAAAAGATCGTAGCCAGTAATATTGTGCTCGCGCAATCAAAACAAAAAAAGATCGATACAAAAAAGGAAAGGGTCGTAGCAGGAAATATTATACTGGCAAAATCAAAACAAAAAAAGATTGATACAAAAAAAGAAAAGGTCGTAGCAGATAATATTGTATTGGCAAAATCAAAACAAAAAAAGATCGATACAAAAAAGGAAAAGATCGTAGCGGATAATATTGTACTGGCAGCAGCAAAATCCACTGCCCTGCTTAACAACAGCAATGAATGGGTAAAGTACATCAGCAAGAGTTCATATGATATTATGTGGGACTGGGATATTGCTTCCAATGAAATTTATGTGGGTGACAGTATCAAGGAAGTGTTCGGTTATTCTATAAAGAATAATCATGTAAGATTTGAAGATTTCATGAATTGTCTTTTAGCCACAGAGAAAATTGCAGTGGACAAAGGAATTCATAAAAGACTTCAATCAAAATATAAAACATGGAAAGATACTTTTTCTTTCAAACGGGATAATGGTACCATTGCAGCTACTTCCAGCCGTGCAAATATTATACGTGACAAAAATGGTAAAGCCATACGGCTGATCGGGGCCACCCAGGATGTAAGCAGACTGAAAGAACTTGAAAAAAAATTACTGGAACAAACTTCCATTAAGGAAGAGCTGAATGAAATATTTCTTGGTGCTACCAAACTTTCTTTTGACGGAATCTGGGACTGGAACCTGTTGACCAATGAATTCTTCCTTGGAAATGGTTTTGAAGAATTATTCGGTTATAAAAAGCAAAAAGGTACCAGCATTGTCAGTGACTGGACTAAATATATTCATGCAGATGACCTGGCTGCTGTTGAAAAGCAATTAAAAAAAGTGATTGCTTCTTCTGCCACCCGCTGGGAGTATACTTATCGCTTCATACGTGCAGATGGTTCTGTTGCCAAAGTTTTTAACCGCGCCAGTATTATACGCGACAAGGATGGAAAAGCATACCGCATGATCGGCGCTATGCAGGACCTTAGTAAACAAAGTATACTGGAAGAAAAACTGGAAGAGGAAATTAAACTGAAGAAGACGCAGATCAAACAGGCATCAGAAGATGCAAGAAATACAGAACGGTCGGATATTGCGAAAGAACTGCACGATAATGTGAACCAGTTACTGGGTGCCTCAAAAATGTATCTTGAGATGGGCAAAAAAGGTGGCGGCAAAAGCAGTATGTACCTGAGCCGTTCTTCTGAATATACATTGACAGCTATTGAAGAGATCAGGAAATTAACAAAAGCATTAACGACCGATATCATCAAAAATCTTGGTCTCTGTGAAGCCATTGAAAATATCAGTCTTGATACAATGGAAATAAGTCCGGTGAAAATTTATTGCGAATGCGGATCATTTGATGAAAAAAGTGCCAATGATAAATTCAAACTTAATCTTTTCAGGATCGTACAGGAACAATTAAACAATATTCTGAAACACGCAGCCGCAAAAAATATCAGGATCATACTTTCACAGACTAAAAAAAATCTCAGCCTGGTTATTTCAGACAATGGTGTTGGCTTTGATGTTCTTAAAAAACGAACCGGTATTGGGATAGCAAATATAAAAAGCCGGGCAACTGTATATAATGGAATTGCTGATTTTATTTCACAGCCCGGTAAAGGCTGCAGCTTACTGGTAACATTCCCTCTCAAAAATTTATCCCAGATCCTTGATTAGTTTTAATGAATGAAGAAAAAATAGTACGCTGTTATTATTGAGTCTGCCGCGTAATGATTATTATTAGTATATTTCAATCTTAAGTAAATTCACTGCGGCCATGCTTCGCCATAAAAAAATCTTATTGGTTATTTTTTTGCTGAGCAGTTTTATGCTTTTTTTATCGAAATGCATTAATCATGCAGAGCAGGGCAATGATCTGCGGGGCAGGAGATATGCAGGCTCCATCAGTTGCAGGCAATGCCACCAGGCTGTTTATGATTCTTTCATTACCACTTCGCACTTTCATGCTACGATGCCCGCAGTTGCAGAAAATATACAGGGTGATTTTTCAAATGAGAAAAATATTTTCGTTTATAATGATTCTGAAAAAGTAGTGTTGGAAAAACGCGACAGTGGCTATTACCAGGTGCTTTATAAAAACGGAAAGGAAAAAAAAGCATATCGTTTTGATGTATTGTTCGGACGACGCCATGCACAAACATCTTTATTCTGGCAGGATAGTCATACTTATGAATTACCGGTATCACATTACAGTTCGGTAGATGGCTGGGCAACGAGTCCGGGCTTTTCTTCCACGCAACCAAATTTTGAAAGATTCATCGGAACCGATTGTTTTGAATGCCACAGTTCTTATATCGGCAGTATCTTAACTGCATCTGTAAAAGGAATTACTGAGGAAGTAAAAAAGGAAACATTGATCTATGGCATCGATTGTGAAAGATGTCATGGGCCTGCACTTGCGCATGTTAATTATCAGCTTGACAATCCTTCAGAAAAAATGGCGATGTACATTTCAAAGAGCAGCTCCTTTACACAACAGCAAAAACTTGATGCCTGTGCAGTCTGTCATTCGGGTAATGATAAAATGAAACTGGAACCGAGATTTAAATTTAAAATGGGTGATACGCTGTCGCATTTTTTTATGGCACACACGCAGCCGAATGCAAAAGATTTTGATGTACACGGTAACCAGTACAGCCTTTTATCTGAAAGTAAATGTTTTCTCAACAGCAACAACATGACCTGCTCTACCTGCCATGATCCGCATGCCAATGCAATAGCAGGACTTGCAGTTTACTCACAAAAATGTTTGGCCTGTCATCACGATGCAACGCAACAGCATGTTTGTCCGGAGACCAGTAAATTGGGTGAAGCGATCAAAACAAATTGCATCGACTGCCATATGCCGCAACAACCATCGCATGCTATTAGTTTTAAATTACCCGGCAGTACAACGGTTTCTTCTTATTTACTGCGGACGCATAAAATTGCAATTTATTCAGACAGTAGCAGCATTCGCAGGAATCTCAAATAAAAAATATTTTGTCAACCGTTATATGCTACTGTTTTAAAAATGTTGATTCCCCGGACTATCGCTTTTATAACAGCCAAAATCACTTCCGGGCTGTGTGTAATCGGTAACAGCATAACAGGCTCCGTTTTGATAAGTTGCAAAAGGGCAAATCCTTATAGTCCTTCCTACTGCAGGTGAACCTGGTTGCAGCGTAAATTTAAAATTACCAATGACATTTAACGCCTGAAGTCGATAGTCGCCGATACTGCTTAATATTCTGATAAGGTTCCGGTAACAATTACTTCATGTTGCCGTTTTACCTTGCATCGGGGTATAAATATCATTAATATTATCAGCCATGAAAAATTTCAAATTCTTTTTTACCGGATTATTCATCAGAATATTTCTTTCACGTGTTTCTTTTTTTAATTCTCCGTTTAAATTTTTGAAAGCAGGTTAATGAGTTCAATCCAGTTTACCTGCACAAAATGAAAATCCTGTATGCCATACAAGGCACGGGTAACGGCCATCTCAGCAGGGCCCGGGATATTATTCCTATCCTTCAGCAAAAAGGTGAACTCGATATACTAGTCAGTGGTACGCAGGCAGATGTAGATCTTCCCTATCCCATCAAATACAAATTCAAAGGGTTGAGTTTTATTTTTGGTAAAAAAGGCGGCATCGATCTTTTGGCAACCTATCGCAAAAGCAATCTGAAGAGATTGTATAAAGAAATAAAAAATTTACCCATTGAAATATACGATCTCGTTATAAATGATTTTGAACCGGTAAGTGCCTGGGCCTGCAAAATGAAACATCAACCCTGTTTTGGATTAAGTCACCAGGCTGCTGTGATCAATAAAAAAAGTCCGAAGCCTGAAAAGAAAGACCGGCTTGGTAAATCTATCCTGCACAATTATGCGCCCGTTACTTACTCATATGGTTTTCATTTTGAAGCGTATGATCAAAATATTTTTACGCCCGTTATCCGGAGCCAGGTACGCAATGCGGTGCCTTGCAACAATAATCATTTCACCGTTTATCTTCCGGCATATAGTGATGAACGCATCATCAAAATTTTAAGTGCAATTAAAAATATCGACTGGCAGGTATTCAGCAAGCATACGAAAAAAGAATACCAGGAAAACAATGTGTTGATCAGGCCGGTAAGCAACGATGTATTTATTGAAAGCATGATCAATTGCACAGGAATATTGTGTGGCGCAGGGTTTGAAACGCCTGCCGAAGCCCTGTTTCTCAAAAAGAAATTACTGGTGATCCCCATGAAAGGGCAATACGAACAGCAATGCAATGCAGCTGCCTTGCAAACAATGGGTGTGCCGGTTTTAAAAAGTCTTAAGAAAAAACATATCGAAAAAATAAAAACATGGACCACAGCTCCTTTTAATATTCCGGTTAATTATCCCGATATGACAGAAAATATTATCAATACGATACTGAAAAAGCAAGCCGACCTAAAACCTGTAATACCGGTTATTGGCAAAACTGCTTATTCGGCCAAAAAATTAAAGGACATCAACCTGGCTAAAATTTTAAATGAAACCAGCCGATAGTTCATGGCGTTTAAAAAAGAAGATTTTGGCAATGATTTTATATGGGGCGTATCCACTGCGGCTTACCAGATTGAAGGTGCGCATGATGCCGATGACAAAGGCCCTTCCATCTGGGATGAATTTTCTCAGAAAAAGAAAAAGATCAGCGGCGATCACAATGGTAATATTGCCTGCGATTTTTATAACCGTTACGAGGATGATATTGATCTGATGCATCAACTGAATATCCGGCATTACCGCTTTTCCATTTCCTGGAGTCGTTTGCTGCCGTCAGGAGCCGGGGAAGTAAATCCGAAAGGAATTGACTTCTATAACCGCGTCATCGATCATTGCCTGGCACTCAATATAACACCATGGATTACTTTATATCATTGGGATCTGCCCGCTGCGCTGCAAAAAAAAGGCGGCTGGACCAACCGTGATGTCATTAATTGGTTTAGCTTTTTTGTGAGATGCTGTGTAAAAAATTTCGGTGACAGGGTTAAGCATTGGATGATACTCAATGAACCCATGGTATTTACCGGTGCCGGATATTTTTTAGGTGTTCATGCGCCGGGCAAAAAGGGGCTCGCGAATTTTTTAGCTGCTGTACACCACGCAGCAATGTGCCAGTCGGAAGGAGGACGTATCATCAGAACGATGTGCAGTGATTGTAAGATAGGAACTACCATTTCTTATTCTCATATTGAGCCTTTCAGCAATAGTTTAAAAGATACCAGGGCGGCAAAAAAAGTAGATGCACTTCTCAATCGCATGTTCCTGGAACCTTTACTGGGCCTCGGTTATCCAACCGCTGAACTTAAGATATTACAACGTATAGAACGGTTCATGCATCCCGGCGATGAAAAGCAATTAGCTTTTGATATGGATTTCATCGGTCTTCAGAACTACACAAGAGAAGTTGTAAAGCATGCGCCGTTTACACCTTTTGTTCAGGCAAAGATCATTAAAGCAGATCAGCGAAACGCTGCAAGAACGCTCATGAATTGGGAAATTCATCCGCCTTCAATTTTTGAAGCGTTGAAAAGGGTCAGCAGTTATTCCGGTGTAAATGAAATTATCATTACAGAAAACGGTGCTGCTTTTACGGATGAAGTCATCAATGGAAATGTACAGGATGACCAACGCGTTGATTTTTTAAAAGCATATATCAGACAGGTATTGCTTACCAAACAACAGGGCGCCAAAGTGAATGGATATTTTGTCTGGACCCTGCTCGATAATTTTGAATGGGCAGAAGGTTTTCATCCCAGGTTTGGATTGGTGCATGTAAATTTTGAAACGCAGGAAAGAATTATTAAGGCCTCGGGTAAATGGTATCGTGATTTCATCAGCCGATATATTTCTTCAGTCATTTTATAAAAAGATCGACTCAAATTTTATTTAAGATAAATATGAGTACCGGTATTTCTTCCCCATTGTATAAAAATTACCACAACCGCTTCACCAAAACCAGTTGGACCATACTTATAGAATACGGCATTGTTTTTATTGTTGAACCACGTTCATTTAATATCATCATTTAAAAACAACAATTATGAAACAGGAGAAAGCAAAGCAGGCAGGTTCTTCTAAAGAAACAGAAAAGACTAAGCTGCCCGGCAACAAAAGCAAAGGTTCTAATGCTGACAGCACTATGGCCACACAACGCACCCGCGCAAAGAACAGGCATGGGCATGGACTTACAAATGAAGGTACCAATGTTTCTTACGAAGAAGAGCGTTGAGCCACCGGTTATATCTTTAAACAAATATCATGAGCAGTATAAAAAATAAATTACAGGCAGAAAAGAATTCAGGACAGCGTGCAGCAGTTACAAAAAAACAGGCGGATAAAAAAAATAATCACCGGCCGGCCATTGATACAACAGCAACGGACAGCATAAAAAATACTGCGAAAGAATCTGAAGGATTGAACCAGGAGAAGACAACCGGTAACGAACTGGAACCGGGTACACATTGATCGCTATTTGTGATCAGTATTTTATTTAGCCGGGAGGTATAAGGTTTGTAATAGAGCCTGGTGCCTGCCGGCTGATTAGTTTCTAAAATGTTAAGAAGGCCTGCTAATGAGACCACATTGTGATTGACTGTTATATTGCGAACCGATGAAACGGTTCATAGCCTTTATATTAATTCTCTGTCGCAAGGTAAGCGCAATAAGGAAATAAAATTGGCAGAAACGTCAATACAACTCACGGAAGAAAAATTTTTTGATCTGTTATGAACGTTAAGGTTTTCCCTACGTAGTAATTTCTATAACCTTTATTACCTGCAACAGACCACCAATGTATACGAACAACAGATCGCATCACTCGAAAAAATGGATGCTGCTTCTCAACAGTTACAGGCAAAAGGAATGGTTACTTTGAAAGATGCTCTCCGCATCAGGTCTTTACTGTATTCACTCAGAACAGAACAGTCGGGTTTAAAAAATCAGATCAATGACCTGCAGACAGAGATGCCCGGTACTTTAGTATCAGGCTTTATTAATGTTTTGCTATCTGTCTTTGATTTAATTGATAGTTGTAACTACCAATTTTGTCTAAATTTTATAAATCGGGTTTATCTTGTCCCTTATTGGTAGTTGATGCCACAATCAATGCTCTACACTCAATGTTCATGTTAAACACTTCTCACCTTGAATATTGAAAATTAATTGTTGATTATTGAACATTTGTATTGATCATTTATTTTGTATTGAATCCGGCCTCGTATATAGCCAGGCCCACCAGATCAGTACCAACTGTATAGGAAGTCTGATGACAGCGACCCATACTCCGGGATGATGTTCATGAATGCGGTTCTGCATCATTTGTATATTGGCAGGAAAAACAGCAATGAGTAAAATAACAATCCCCCAGGCTGCAAATCGTCTCGTATTTCGGGGAATGAGTAAAATGCCCAGTACAAACTCCGCTACCCCGCTGATGTAAACCAGTTGCAAATGCCATGGCAGGTAACCCGGCACAATGGCCGCATAAAATAAAGGGGATATAAAATGATTGATGCCGGCAGCAATATAAAGTATGACCATCAGCCAGAACGCAGCCTTTTTCATAATTAAAGATAAATACAGATTTCTTTCCAGGGGCGCATCATTTTTTCATTATTCCTGATTCAGATTCAGCTGCAGTGCAGACTTCCGGTCAATTTTTTGTAATTTGCATCTGCAGATAGTTCGGGAGCCTAGGGGCAACCATTATAATTATATCTGCGATTAAACTGTAAACTAAACACAATTTGCTCTCGGCCGAAGAATTAAGCTTATATGTCAGGGGTTGTGCTCTGAACCAGCGGGAAAGCCAGAAAAAAATATACAACGCTTTCTTTGGATATGCTATGTCTATTTGTGACCGCTACACCAATAATGAAGAAGACGGGCTGGAAATATTAAATGACGGCTTTTTAAAGATCTTCCGGGAAATACATCATTATAAACCCGCTTACACTGATGAAGTGGCATCTTTTAAAGGATGGCTGAGAAAAATAATGATCTATACGGCGATCGATCATTTCAGAAAACACCATAAACACCAGGCAGTAATGGAACTGGATACCACCATGCTTCATTTGCCTGCGGATATAGAAACTGCCACTGATAAAATCTCGTATGATGAGATCATACGTTTTATTCAGAACATGACACCCGTTTACCGTGCAGTGCTTAACCTTTTTATTATTGAAGGATTCAGTCATGAAGAAATATCCAATCAACTGGGTATTTCCGTGGGCACTTCAAAAAGCAATCTCGCAAAAGGAAGAAAGCAGCTGCAGAAAATTTTGTTTAAAGAAAACCAGATAATTCAAGTTAAAAATGCAGGATGAAAATTTAGATGATATTATTAAAGAGGCGGCCGACCGGCATCACCCTGCTTACAATGATAAGGCCTGGGACCAGATGCAGGTGCTGCTTGATACACATTTACCCGAGAAGAAAGATAAAAATAAATTCCTGGTACTGTGGTTATTGCTGCTGCTTATCGGCGGAGCAACCGGATTGGCTGTATGGAAATTCAACAGCAACAGAACAGCTGCTGCCATTGCAAAACAAAATGACAAAAAAGAATTTTCAAAAACAATTCAGGATTCTGCTGATGAAAAAAAGCTGATTGCCGATAAAACAATTGTTAATAGTTCCGATAATGAAAATGCGGACCTCAATAGTAAGCAACCGAAAGATAATATTATAACGGCTGTGCCTGTTGAACAGAACAAAATGAATCAACCGGTTGCTGACAAAGTTCCGGGTAATACAAAAAGCGTTTCACCCAAAAGCTTATCTTCTGTAGCCTTTAATAAAGACAATAAAAGAAGCAGGATCAAAACCAGCAATTCCGGAACTCATAATATCAAAACAACCAATGGCAGTGTTGAGATAGCAGACGCGAATTCTGACAAGATCAGTCCCGATGAAAACAAGACGGTCTTTTCGACGGCACCTGTAGCAAGTGATCCAACCTTTGTTGAAAAACAAAATATTGATACCGTTTCCAAAAAAACAAATAAGCTAACGGCAGAAGATAAGAAAGATAAAAAATTATTGTCTGCTGCCCCGGACCTGACCACTAGTAAATCAAAAAGTAAAAAGGAACAAAAGAAATTCATGTCCCGCTTCGGAATTTCAGTTTCGGCAGGATCGGATCTGACTTATGTAAACATCGGCAATCTGGGCAAAACAAGTCTTTTATATGGAGCAGGATTGAGCTTCGACCTTGCAAAAAAATTCAGAATAGGAACCGGATTCTATTCTTCGGCTAAAATATATAACGCGGGGCCTTATCAATATCATCCGTCAGAATATCAGCCTTACCTGAGTGATCTGCAAACGATAGATGCAGATTGCAGGGTTTATGAAATTCCGTTGACTGTAAGTTATCTCTTCGCGAAGCATAAAAAACATAATTTCTATACATCTGCAGGAGTTTCAACTTTGCTGATGAAAAAAGAATCATACGATTATTATTATAAAACAACAGCAGGACAGACCTATTATAAAAACAGGACCATTGACAATCAGAATAAACATTTCTTTTCTGAACTGGGATTGTCAGTAGGATATCAGTACACACCCACTCCGTGGCTTTCGCTGATGGCAGAACCTTATCTGAAATTACCATTGACCGGCGTTGGTTATGGCAGGATCAAACTCAATAGTACCGGCATTCTGACAACAGTTGTGATCAGGCCTTTTGCAAAAAAGAAATAATTATTAACGGCTGATGCTGAAATCACAGGATTTTTAATTAGATCGACTTCAAAATATTAAATAAAAAGCTGCGCATAAAATGTGCAGCTTTTTTTATTATTGTCATCCTCTGATTCAAACCGGTAATTTATTTCTTCTTACTCCTGAACACCACAAAATCTCTTGCAATGGTAAAACCAAAACGGTATTGCCCTTTTCCGTAAGTGCTGAATGTGCGGGGTATAAACCTGTTCTCCAGCAAATAAGTTGTATTGGTTACATTCAAATGAAAAACGTGACCGGGTGTGAGAATTTCTACACCGATACCAAATACGTCATAGGTCTCAACATTAATCTGGCGCAACGCTTCAATACTTTCCCGGGTGCGGAAATGATGAAAATAATCTGCGATCAGACTGAATCTTTTGTAAATAGGCAATCGAACTGCACCACCAATTGCAAACATATTATTCTGATCTCCTTTCTGAACATAATTGGTATGAACAAAAGACGGATTCAGCTGAAGACTGACCTTTCCGATCTTTTTTGCAATTATCGCCTGATAAAAAGAACTCCCCCGATCCGAAAAACTATGAAATGAATTTTCCGCATTTACCAGATTCAGGTTTTTCATTACAGAAGTCACCACATTCGCATAAATGGATAATGAAATCGGATGACCCGGGTCATGTTCTATCTGTTGCAGAAATTGATATTTCAATCCGAGCTCATATAGTTCACGCACATCACCGCCGGTCTTCTGTCCACCCCTGGTCCGTGCCAAAACCACATTAAATTTATCACTCAATGCAACCTGGAAAGATATTTTTATATCCGCGGCATTATCAAGCCCCCAGTAGTTATGACTACCACCATCATGACCTGCAATGTCGCCAAAATTATGCAGCACTTTAAATTCCATATGGCCTTTGTGCAACATTTCCGTTGTATTGGCATTGATCACTTTCTGTCCATAAAATATTTTAGCTGGAACTTTCTCATCTTTTTTTGGATCCATACTGTTCATCATCGAAGTAATGGAAGTGTCCGTTTGGGCATGTGCAGACAATCCCGCAAATAAGCAGCAGACCAATATTCCTTTTCTCATTGTAAGTATTCGTTTTCTCATTATAAAATTTACTGCCATAACGAAGAAAGTTGATGAAAGGTTGCCAAACAATTTTTTGAGTATCCTAATTTTTACCATCCCTGTGAATTAAGAAACATAGGAAGAGATCAGTATAAACTAAATAGTACTTTTGAAATATTGGCTCTATCTTCCGTGTAATTATATTTCGCGCAATTAATGAGAAAAAAGATTATCCATGATATCTCGGCAAACACGCTGCAGGCAGGCATTAATCAGCTATGCGGTTTTGTTATTTTTTATATTCTTTCCATTTCACTAGATAAAGATCATTTCGGAGAGATCAACTGGTCGCTTGCAGTACTGCTCACTTCATTTGGAATTTTAGCATGCGGTATTGACCAGGTTGCATTAAAAAGAATTGCTTCCGGCAATGATGCACAACCAGTACTTGCTGCATTTATCATGCACGTACTGATAGCAGGAATTATTTTTTATTTATCGCTCTTATTAAGCTATTTTTTATTCCCGCATTTTCATCAGCAGCATAACCTGTTACTCTTACTGGGCATCGCAAAGCTGATGATATTTTTTTCAACACCATTCAAACAACTCGCCACCGGCCTGGGAAAGTTTCGTCCTTTGCTCATCATGAGTATCTGCTCCAACCTGGTAAGAAGTATTGCATTGCTCGTCCTGTCTGCGTTTGGTAATACAGATCTCTCCACGATCATTTTTATTTTTATAATTGGGGATCTGTCGGAACTTATCCTTTGCATATTCATTACCATTAAGGTTATTAAAATACCCGTGCGGCTTCAATGGAATAAAAAAAATTATACCGGTCTCTTCCGCGAATCAATTCCGCAACTGGGTGTTGCCGTTATTACATCCATTATTGCAAGGTTCGACTGGATCTTCCTGGGCATTTTTACATCCAGCATCATTCTCGCCGATTATAGTTTTGCGTATAAGGTATTTGAAATGTCTACGCTGCCATTGCTGGTAATCGCACCGGTATTGATCAGCAGGTTTGCAAAATTATTTCATCCCGCCGCAGCAAAACTTTCTGTTGACAAAACCGCGGGCATCATCATGCTGCTGAAAATGGAAATGCTCATTGCATCCTTCACGGCGATGGTATTAAATATTCTCTGGGTACCGGTAATAGATCTGATCACACATGGAAAATATGGTTTTGTTAACCGGCAGACTATTTTGATTTTATCTGCGTGTATGCCCTTTCTTTACCTGAATAATTTTTTATGGACGATTAATTTTTCGAAAGGCCGTCTAAAAATGATCTTCTATGTTTTCTTGTTTACTTTATTGGCCAATCTTGCCGGTGATATTATTTTAATTCCCTTTTTCAAAGGAGAAGGAGCCGCCATCGGTTATCTGCTGGCCATGATCACCCAATCCTTTCTTTATTTCCGGCAGACAAATATTGATGGACTTAAAAAAAACAGTTACTGCATTATATTATTTCCCTGCTTTGCAGCAATAAGTGGTTATTGTGCATACTGGTTATTGCCGAACAGCTTCCTGGCATTGATTACAGCTACAATTTTTTATTTTTTACTCCTGATTGTAACAAAACAGCTTCGTTATGAAGACTGGCTTTCCCTTAAAAGGATAACCGGCTCGCAGGGGCAACCAGTTCAATAGATTATGCGATTATCAGAACGCAGCAGCTAATCATTTTTCTAACTAATTTTTTACCCAGGATGAACAATAATACGGTCACATTCAAAATAAAGGAATGGACGCGTGGCATTGACTGGAAACTCCTGATCTTTTTGCTCTTATTCCTGAATGTAAAACTGGCCGTTAAAATTGCTGCGGTCATACTGGCTTATGTTCTTCGTCCGGATTTCAGATTCGGAATACATTTAAAAAAATCCCGCATTCCGCTTTTCTATTTCCTGATCATGGGCATTGCTGTTTTAAACTGGATATTAAGCGGTGTTTATACCGATATCAATTATGATCTGACTGTATTGACCGGATTTTTTTTCTGGATATTGTGCATACTTGCATTTCAACAGATCAGGGTAGCTGTCGAAAATAATCCGGTTGAAAATATCCATCGAACAATAATGGTCTTCTTTTTAATCAATGCCATTTTTTCTTTTGCAGTTTATTTAGCCATCATGTGGGATGCAGGAAGTATGAATCCATACCGGTACCAGGGCCAGTTTCAGAAATATTTTATGGGAACGGGTGATTATATTAAAGGGGTTACACTGGATACTTCCACTACCAATTCAGTATTGAATGCATTTGCGGTTGTTTATTTCCTGTTGCGCAATCAATTTAAAATGCTGTTATTATGCATGGCTGTACTGGTACTAACGGGAAGCAATACAACCAACCTGCTCCTGTTGGGAGCTTTTATTTTTCTATTTATTTTTAAAAGTAACAAGCCGCAGAAAAGTTTGATCGTGATCTGCCTTGCAATACTTATCGCTTTTTTAGCTGGCATTTCTCCGCAAAACAATACCTATGTTGAAGGTGCATGGCAGAAAATGTTTGGCAAAACAACAGCCACTCATCTTTTACCAGCTAAAATTATTCCGCTGGAACAGCGGCCTGACAGCAGCCTATCGCCGGCAGAAAAAAAACAAAAGCTGGCGCACGCTTATCTCGACAGTATGTATGTGTTGATACATCAAAAAGATTTTACACCTGCTTCAGCTGTTCTTTCGCCCAATATCAGTTTATCTGCGAAACCATTGGTAGTAAAGGATGATATCCATTCAGCCGGGTTCCAGCATAAGAATGATACAACAGTACTGGAAAAAAATCTGATCAAATTTGTCAAGGAAAAGAAAACAGACTTACCCATTTCAGGAACTGCAATTCCCAGACCACGGATCCCAGGCAAATTAATTTCATTTAAACAAACCCTGACTTATTTAAAATCGCATCCGGCTACAATATTGACTGGTACCGGAATTGGAAACTTTTCATCCAAGCTCGCATTCCGCGTAACAGCAATGAAAATTGCGGGCAGCTATCCGCAACGTTTTGCATACATCAATGATGCCTTTAAGAAAAATCATCTTGACCTTTACCTTTATTATTTTACCAATGTAGATGATCTCCATTCTATTGCCAACAGTCCCAATTCAACATATGACCAATTGCTGAGTGAATATGGCATCGCTGGATTGGCCTGCTTCGTTATTTTCTACATCGGTTTTTTTACAAAGCATTTAAAGAAACTAACTTACGGAATACCATTGTTATTATTAATGGCCGGTTGTTTTCTCTTTGAATATTGGTTTGAACAATTGTCCATTGTAATTTTTTTTGAATTATTATTATTGCTGAATATAAAAGAAACAAATCCGAATGCTGCAGCCTGATCCAACGATAACAGTTCTGATGCCTGCATATAATGCAGAAAAATATATCCGTATTGCGATTGATTCTGTATTGAACCAGACCTATACAGATTTTGAATTGCTGATCATTAATGACGGTTCTACAGATCAGACTGAAAAAATAATTCATAGTTATACAGATGGCCGCATCAGGTTGATCAATCAATCGAACCAGGGTATTGCTGCTGCATTGAATATGGGTCTATTGAATGCGCGTGCTGAACTGATCGCAAGGTTTGATGCCGATGACATCTGCGCTCCGGAAAGATTGGAAATGCAACATGCTTTTCTAGCAACCCATCCGGATTATATGTTGGTTGGTGCAGATGCCGATTATATTGACATGTATGGAGAATATGTTTTCACGCACCAGATGCCTGCACACAGCAATGAAGCTATTCAGCAATTGTATTTTTCAAAATGTCCTTTCATACATTCCGCGGTGCTTTTCAGGAAGAAAGCTGTAATGCAGTCTGGCGGCTATGATACACATGCCTATGCTTTTGAGGATCATTTGCTTTGGTCGAAACTTTTACGCCATGGAAAAGTATGTAATCTTCCGCAGACATTGATCTCCGTTAGATTGAATCCGGAGTCAATCAGCGTTGATGAAAAATGGCGGACCAAACGTTTTCTGGAAATAAAAACGGCGGCGCTTCAGAAAAACAATATCACGGAAGCGGAAGGTAAAGAGATCCAGCATATTTTAAAAAACCAGAACAACCGTAAAATAAAACAAGGATCTTATTATTCTTTGCTGGGCAAAAAATATTTATGGAACAATCATCAGCCCGTAAAGGCAAGAATGAATTTAGCAAAGGCTATCCGTATTCATCCCGGCCGTATGGACAGTTATTTTATGATGATGCTCAGTTTTTTTCCAAAGTCATTTGTCAACTGGCTGTATCAAAAAAAAATAAATAAAATCCAGCAGCAATGAAAGTGTTGATCATAGTCCGTTCAACGCTGTACACTGCGCAGGGCGGTGATACGCATCAGATCCTTCAAACGGCGCAGTTCCTGCAGCAACAGCAGGTTGAAGTGGATATTAAATTAACTACGGAGAAAATAATCTATGCCGGCTATGACCTGCTGCATTTTTTTAATATCATCAGGCCTGCAGATATTTTGTACCATATTCATAAAAGCAATAAACCCTTTGTTGTTACACCATTACTGATCGATTATACCGAATACGATAAATATCACCGGCGGGGTATTGCGGGATTGGGTTTTCGTTTTTTATCATCCGGAAGTATTGAATATTTTAAAACGATTGCACGTTGGATAAAAGGGAGCGATCAAATCCGCAGCATTTCTTATTTGTGGAAAGGACAGCAAAAAAGCATTCAGCAGGTTCTTCATAAAACTTCCTGTGTATTGGCGAATTCTTCGCTGGAACACGAAAAACTTGCTGCTTTGTATAAAATCGGCGCTCCCGTTGCAACCGTACCCAATGGCGTTGATCCAGAATTATTTCATCCCGATATTAGTATTGACAAAGATTCAACAATGGTGATCTGCGTTGCAAGAATTGAAGGAATAAAAAATCAACTCAATCTTATCAAAGCATTAAATAATACTCATTACACTTTATTACTGATCGGCAATGCTGCACCCAATCAGCAGGGATATTATAATGCCTGTAAAAAAATTGCAGCCCCGAATATTTTTTTTATAGATCATGTGCCGCAGGAATCATTGCTTCAGTATTATAAAAAAGCGAAGCTGCACATTCTGCCAAGCTGGTTCGAAGTCTGCGGCCTTTCTTCACTGGAAGCAGCAGCAATGGGGTGCAGCATTGTGATAACAGACAAAGGTTATACACGTGAGTATTTCGGAGAGCTTGCCGTGTATTGCGATCCTGCTTCGCCGGCTTCTATTCTTGAGGCAATAGAGATAGCTTCAAAAAAAAAGGATGTTGCATTGTTGCAGCAAAGAATAATCAATCATTATAACTGGGAACAGGCAGCACAAAAAACTGCAGCAGCATACAAAGCTGTTTTAAATAAATGACGAAACTAAAAATAGCAATACTGGGTACCAGGGGCATTCCCAATCATTATGGCGGCTTTGAACAGCTGGCTGAATATCTTTCTGCAGGTTTGGTGGAGAAAGGCCATTCGGTTACGGTGTACAGCTCCCATCGTCATCCTTTTCGTGAAAAACAACTGAACGGCGCGGCTATTGTTCACTGTTATGATCCTGAAAACTGGATGGGCACTTCCGGACAATTTGTTTATGATCTCAATTGTGTAAGAAATGCCGGACGGAAAAATTTTGATGTATTGCTGTTTCTTGGTTATACGAGTAGTTCTGTCTGGGGCAGGTTTTATCCTAAAAAAACAGTGATCATTTCCAATATGGATGGAATGGAATGGAAACGAAGTAAATATTCAGCCCAGACAAAACGTTTTTTGCTGACCGCAGAAAAACTGGCAGTTAAATACAGTCATTATCTAATTGCGGATTCACCAGCTATTCAATCTTACCTGCAAAAAAAATATGATCTGCATGCACAATACATCCCTTATGGAGCAGCAATATTAAATAACGAAGATGAATCGATCCTTTCAACCTATAATATTCCGAAGGGTAATTATTATATGCTCATGGCCCGAATGGAACCGGAGAATAATATTGAAATGATCCTGGATGGATTTCACCGTTCAGCTTCCGTTAATAAATTTATCGTGATTGGCAATACCGATAATAAATTCGGAAAACTTTTGATCAATAAGTTTGGGAAAGATAAAAGGATCATTTTTGCGGGTGCCATTTATGATGCAAAAATTATACATACGCTCAAAACCTTCTGCAGGCTTTACTTTCACGGGCACAGCGTAGGTGGCACCAATCCTTCATTACTGGAAGCGATGGCCAGCCGGGCGCCGGTTGCTGCGCATGACAATGAATTTAACCGCGCTGTATTGAATGAGGATGGCTATTATTTTTCTTCCGCTGATGATGTAACTCAATTGGTTCAGACTATTTTACCGGCTGCTGATATTGATAAAATAATTTCCGTGAATGCTGAAAAAATAAAAGAACAATACAACTGGCCTTCTGTAATCAATCAGTACGAAAGTTTTATTGTCAATTGTTTCAGGAGCCGCACTACATGAAAAAAATATTTTTTATAGACGACAGCATCTCCAACAGGATCAGCTTCTGGCACCTTGTATGTTTTGGATGGATGCTGCCACTACCTTTTGTGTACAGTCAGCTCGTACTCGCAAGTTTTACAATACATACACTTATTCATTTAACAAAAGACAGGTTTAATTTTATATTCAGCCGGCCGGTCTTTCTTGTTAGTGCAATTTATCTGCTTGGGATCATTGGATTTTTTTACAGTCCGGACAAATCCGAAGCATTCAATGTTGCCGGCAGGCAGTCAGCTATATTATGGCTGCCTGCAGTTCTTGCAGTAAACGAACTTGATTTTTCAAAATATAAAATACAGTTATTAAAATTGTTTGGTCTCGGTATAACCGCTACAGTTCTATATCTGTATGCACACGCCGTGTATAGTATATTGTATTTTAAACAGCCTTTAAGTGTTTTATTCAGCACTTCTTTTACCAATCATAATTTTTCACTGCCACTGGAATTACATGCTACTTATCTCTCCATGTATGTGGCACTTTCAATCACCAGTTTTCTTTTCCTGATACTGCAACCTGGTTCCCGCAGGAATAAATTAATCTACCTGTTTTGTATTATGGTTTTAAGTGCAGGCCTGCTTCAGCTTTCCTCCCGTTCTGTGTTCATAGCCTTGCTCGTGATCGTGAATCTTGGTTTTCCTTTTTTATTATTAAGCGGGAAAAAAAGATTACAATTTATGCTCGCAGCAGTAACCATTTCTGCAGCTGTACTGATTTTTATTTTTTCGATAAATAGTTTTAAACTGAGGTACGTAGCCGATCTTAAACTCGATCTTACCCAATCTTCTATCAACAATGAAATAATGGAACCGCGTATCGTAAGATGGGATGCTGCAATGGAACTGGTGAAACAATCTCCCTTAATCGGCCATGGCAGTGGTTCAGAGAAAGAACTGCTCAAAGAAAAATATTTTGAAAAAAAATTATACATCTCGTACCTCAATGAATTCAATGCGCACAATGAATACCTGAGTTTTTTATTGAAGACCGGTATTGCAGGACTGCTTGTTTATTTATACGTACTGTTCTCGGGCTTTAGCATCGCTGTAAAAAAGCGGGATATATTATTCTTTGCATTCATGCTGTTGATCTGTATTGTTTCCTTTTCTGAAAATATCCTGGATGTGAACAAGGGCGTATTTTTTTATAGTTTTTTCTTTTCGCTGTTCCTGTTGTCGCACCGGCAAACAGGTGCTGCTGGTTCCTTAAAAAAGTGAATGAATCCTCAATAAGGCAACCTCACAATAATAATTTTCGTTTTAAAAGTACAAACAGGATAACCACAGGAAATGAAGGGACTTTCAGTTATTATCATTACGTTGAACGAAGAAAAAAATATCGGGCGCTGCATTGATTCCGTAAAAGCGGTGGCAGATGAAATTATTTTACTGGATTCGTTTTCCACAGATCAAACAGTAGCCATTGCACGTGAGAAAGGTGCGGTGGTGGTGCAGCAAAATTTCAATGGCTATATTCATCAAAAAAATAAAGCTTTGCAACTTGCCGGTTATGATTACGTACTGAGCATGGATGCTGACGAAGCGCTAAGTAAAGAACTGGCCGCATCGATTGCAAAGGAAAAAAATAATTTCTCTTATGCAGGTTATACCATGAAACGCAGTAATTTTTTCTGTGGGAAATTTATCAGGCATGGGTTGTGGTATCCTGACAGGAAACTAAGGCTTTTTGAAAAACGATCGGCACATTGGGGTGGTTACGATCCACATGATAAAGTGATGTTTGATCATCCGTATCCGGTAAAGCAGTTGAATGGAGACCTGTTGCATTATGCATATTATACAACAGAAGAATACATTCAAAAAAATGAAAAGATCAGTGGCATTGCAGCAAGATCGATGTATGAGAACGGGATCCGTAAGCATTGGTCAAAAGTTATCTTAAGTCCTGCATGGGAATTTCTGAATGGTTATTTTTTAAGGCTGGGTCTACTGGATGGTTATTATGGATTTCTGATCGCTGTTCACACAGCCAACCAGAGTTTTCTGAAACACGTGCAATTGCAGAAGCTTCAGAAAAATGACGTAGCCGAAATGGCATGGAAATAAAGTCTACTTTTAAAATACCGGTAATCTATACGCATTGAACAACAACAGGGAAAATATATTAAAAACGCTGGCTTACTTTAATATCTTTCGTTACCCGCTTACGAAAGAAGAGATCTGTAATTTTCATGGGCTTACCGTTGCTGATGAAGAAATACAACAAGCCCTTTTTTCTCTGGTAGCTGATCGCAGCATTTTTATGATCGATGAATTTTATTCATTGCAGAACGATGTATCACTGGCTGCAAGAAGGCGCGATGGAAATCTGCGCGCTGTTGAACAGATGAAAAAAGCAAACAGGGCCGCCCGTATTCTCTCAAAATTTCCTTATGTCAAAGGCCTGGCAATATCGGGATCCTTATCTAAAAATTATGCAGACGAAAAAACGGATATCGATTTTTTTATCATTACCAGCGCAAACAGGTTATGGATCGCAAGGACATTCATGCATCTTTATAAAAAATTTACTTTTCTTACCGGCAGACAGCATTGGTTCTGTATGAATTATTATGTGGATGAATCCAATCTGCAGATCAATGAAAAAAATATTTTCACTGCTATGGAAATTATCACGCTGATCCCGATGTATGGTGCGGATGTGCTGGAAGATTTTATGCAGGCCAATCATTGGGCATTCGATTTCTTCCCAAGATTTACAGCTTTGCCGAAAGAAATGCCTCCGGCAGGAAATAATTTTCTTAAAAGAATGCTTGAAAAGATATTTGCAGGACGCTTCGGCAACAGCACCGATAACCGGTTAATGAAGATTACCGATATCCGCTGGAAGAAAAAAACACGGCTGCAGAAAAGAACTGAAAAAGGAACGGTCATCAGCATGGCTGTGGGTAAACATTATTCAAAACCCAATCCACGGAATTTTCAGGAAAAAGTAATTGAAAAATATCAAAGCAAGGTCAATACTTTATTTCTGCTTCAGGCAGAACTACAACACTGAGCAGAAATACAATTTTCAATATTCAACGCTCAATGTTCAATGTAGAACAGCTTCCCAACTTGAGAATTGAATATTGATTATTGAAAATTTAATTAGTAGTCAACGAACTAAAAGACCTTTAGACATTACGCCGACTTATTTAACCACATCATTCCTCTCGCCTTAATGGCTTTTAGTTTCACAATTAATTTTTTGTTTTTGTTATACAGCATTTCATAATTAATCCATTGAATGGCATGGTCGTAATATTTTCTTTTATAAGTGCGCTTGAAATCAATATCACGGTCGGTACTGGTTTCCCAGGGCAATGCTTCTGTAAAAATATTCTCCACTTCGCTGTAAAGCGGTGTTCCTTTTATGGGATAAGCAACAGTAATGGTGTATTGATCGGGATTGGAATATTTAAGATGGGTTAATGTTTCGCGGATATCTGATTCGTCTTCTCCTGGATAACCGAGCATAATAAAAGTACCTGCTTCCATACCGAATTTTTTTACCTGCCGGATACTTTCACGAACCTGCTGCACCTGTACTCTTCTGTCCATCGCATCAATAATTTTTTGTGAGCCGCTCTCAGCGCCGATCCACACTCTTGCGCAACCACTGTCTTTTAAAAGCTGTAACACTTCGTCATTCACACGGTCTGACCTTGTGATGATTTCATACGCCACCATTAAATTTCTTTCCTGTACTTCATCTGCAAATTCGCGCAGCCATTTGTGATTGATCGTAAACACATCGTCCACGAACCAGATCATATCGAATGCATAATTTTCTTTCAGCCATTGTATCTCATCCACTACGAGTTTCGGACTTCTCCTTCGGTAACTGCTGCCATACACCGCACGGCTGCACCATTTACAGGAGTACGGACAACCACGCATCGTATTTACATTTACCATACTGATACCATGCCTTTTTTTCCAGACATCAAAATATAATTGCAGGTCAATTTTTTTTCTATTGGGAAAAGAAAGCTGGTTGATATCCCTGATCAATATTCTTTCAGGCGTTACCATCATACCATTCTTATCTTTAAAAGCAATGCCAGAGATACCGCTCAATTCAGGCGTAGTCATTGTTTCAAACGCCCGAACCAGTTCCAGCATCGTATCTTCTCCTTCACCGAATACGATCACGTCTGCACCATATTCTAAAAATTTTTCTTTGTGATTCCGCACTTCAGGTCCACCCAATATTATTTTTGTATGCTGCAATGAATCGATTGATTTTACAAAACCGATGATCCGTAACACATTCAGTTTTGTCATAAGATTGGTATAGATGCCGATGACAGGGGGTTGCTGTTCTAAAATATACGCCTTCAGTTTTTCCAGGTTACTGAAGGTAGAATCAAAAACTTCATTGTCGTATCCATGCTGTTCGAGGTAAGCAGAGATATATAATATTCCCAGCGGCGGGTAAGGCCGCATGATCATTTGTTCCTTGGGGTCTTCTTCTAAAAAATACCCATGCGTCAATAATATTTTCATGGGCTTATCTTTTTAAAGCTGATAAAATAGTGATCGGCAAGATCGGCAAGAGAAGCATGATCCCATTTTTTTTCCAAACGATTTAACCGCTGCAAACGTGAAGGGCTGGCAGCAAATTTATTTTCAAGATAAGAAGGTGGAATAAACAAACCGACAGGATGTTGTTCCTGCCTGGCAAACAGTGGCGAAAATATTTTTTTAATTTTCCGCGGTGAATAATAATAGACTGGTATCGTTAAACCGTTGATGGTAAAAGCTGCATTGCTGCGCCATCTCCTTGTTGCCGTTCTGAATTTTCCTCTTACTGTATTATAAAATATTTCCCAAAGACATTTGCTGCCCATGATCACAAAAACGAGCTGGCCATCGGGTTGTAATAAATCGGAAAGCTGGTTGCTTAATTTGCTCAATGCTTTTTTATCAATACAATTCAAACCGCCAAAGTTAGAATATACCAGATCGAATTTTTGTTTGTCAAAGCGTGAAGCCAGTTCATCAAAAGCGCATACTTCAAAAACCACTGCAGCAGTGGTATACGCTGCATTTAATTTTTCTTTTGCTATCGCGATCATGGGCGCAGATGCATCTGTTGCAATAACAGTATGACCATCACCTGCAAGCCGCAAAGCATCTTCACCGGTCCCGCAATTGATCTCAAGTACCTGCAATGGCCTTTTCGTTTTCTCCAGTAACGAAGTAAGAAATTTCCAAACCCGCTCCCGCTGAAGTTGTCCGATGCCGGAATGAGTAAAGTCCACATCATAAGTGCGGGCGGCGATATCAAAAGGAGATGCTGCATTTGCTATCATACAGACCTTAATGATTTTAATTTGTATTTATAATAAATGGAAGCAGGTACATAATAAAATACAGAAGCAATTTTTTTTAACCTTACAAAATTTATTGTCGCCGGATTCAATGTGATTTTTTTTAGCATATCGAAAGCTTTGTGCTTCCGGTAATTTACATGCACATAACGGTGCAGCTGTTTATAGAATGAGGGCTGGTAAGTATTCCGGAACATGAGCGCCAGTTCATCGGAGTCTGTCCAGTTTGTTTTTTCTTTCAATTCATTTTTTACTTTTTCAAAGAATGCAGTTCCGGGCAAAGGATAAGAAACCGAAATACCAATCTCGTGCGGTAACAATTGATTGATCATCCTGATCGTTTTTTCAATATCTTCTTTTGTTTCACCGGGATAACCAAACTGAATAAAAAAAGATGGATGAATATTATGCTTCTTTAATAAATGAGTGGCTTCAAATATTTGTGTTACCGTAGTGCCCTTATCCATTGCATCCAGAATTTTTTGGGAGCCGCTTTCCGCGCCCATCCAGATATTATCACATCCAGCCCTTGCCAGATCTATAATATTATTTTCCTGCAGCAACAGATCAACGCGACCCTGCATCTTGAATTTAATATGCAGCTTTTCTTTTTCTATCAGGTCTGCAAATTCATGTATCCAGCCGGGTTTCAATCCAAAGATGTCATCGCAAAACCAGATATGATCGAATGCATATTTTTTTTTGAGCAACTTTAATTCATTCACTACATGTTGCGGACTTCTTGAATTATAGCGGTTGCCATAAATTGGTTTGGCGCACCAGTTACATTTAAAAGGGCACCCTCTTGTAGTTCCCATGTTCATGGAAAAATAACCATGATGTTTCATCCACATTTTCCGGTAAGGATCCATATCAATAATATCCCACGCAGGAAAAGGTAATTCATCCAGTTCTTTCATCACAGGTCTTCTGATTGTTTTTACAACTGCCTGGTTGTGTTTGAAAGCAATTCCATTAATATTAAAAAAATCAGTTTCGCTTTTTTCAAGATGGTTGACCAATTCCAACAGAGTTTGTTCGGCTTCACCCAATAAAATAAAATCAGCGCCTTTTTCAAGATACATTTCAAAGCGGTCGGTAGAATCTGAACTTGAAATAATTACTGTACATCCTTTTGCTTTCGCAAGTGCGATCATTTTGAAAGCAGCTTCCCGCATATTGGTGAGGCACATTTTTGTGAGGTAGTTGAACCCATCATCATACAGCACAAAATACCGCGGTTGTAATTTTTCAAGTGGAGCAATAATTTCTTCCGGCTGAAGGGCAAACATTGCATCAAACAAAGCAACTTCATATCCTTTTTCCCGCATCAGTGCAGCCGCATACAAAGTACCTAACGGCGCATATGGCTGCGCAGTTGACCATTGTTTCGGGTCAAACTGTAAAAAATAAGAGTGTGAAAAAAGTATGTTACTCATTTTTATATTACACAGATTTAAAAGGATTACGCAGATTAAAACATTATAAGTATCGGTTTTATTTGCATTCCTTAATTAAATTAATTTTCAAATATTAATACACAAAATCCGTGTAATCCTTCTTAATCCGTGCAATAAGTTTACACGCGTGTTCCCGGCGAAAGATTCAGATAACAAACACATTTCACACAGGTTTCGTTTGTATCCATATCTAAATTTTTTCTGAAATCAATTGCCGCTTCACTATTAATAATTTTATCAAAAGATTCATTTTTTATATTCCCGATCGGTTCATGAAAAAAACAGGGCCGTACCGTTCCATCTGCTTCCACTACTGCTGACACCCATGGCGCATTGCATTTTTTATAGGGAAAAGTATTGAAGCCATGAAACGCCGCGTAATAATAATATATCTTTTCAATCTTTTCCGGCGATTCTGCAATAAACCCGGTATTAAAATCATGTTGATATTCCTGCTTCAGCTGATCAATGATACTCTTCATTTCTGCCAGTTCATTTTTTGCCAGAAGCAACTCATGCTGTTTCGGCTCTTCCCACAGAACATCACGGTTAAAAGCAGTACTGCTCACATCGGCAGGTAAAAAACTTATTGTGTCCAGTCCTAAATCTTTCGCACTGCTGATAATGTTTGACCAATACCGGAAATTGATGCGGTGTATAACTGTTCTTCCGGAAACTGGATAATCAGGATTGATTTCGCGTATTGCCTTAATGCCCTCTGCCATTTTATTGAAGGCGCCGGGAATATTCCGGATCGTATCGTGCAGTATTTCATTTCCATCCAGCGATACAATGATCTCATCCACCAATGTTGTCAGTTGCTGCGCATGCTTTTTTATGGTAAGTCCTGTTGAAAGCAACGTGATCTTGAATTTTTCTTTCTTCAGCATTTCGCAGAACCTGAAAAAATTCGGATTAAGTAATGCTTCGCCACCAGAAAAAACAACCTGCTTTGTTCCAAAATTTTTTAAAGAAGAGATCAGTCCGCTGACATCTTCTTCATTCAGTTGTTTCAGATGCTGATTGGCTTTCCAGATATCGCACATCACGCAGCGGCAATTGCAGGCGCTGTGCGGCATCAGTATTACAATCGGCAATGCACTGATGCGGTGCGTCTTAAGGCTGCGGTACCTTTTGAAAGTATCATATAATGACTGAGTGGGCATTTTTAAAAACCCTGAATTTCAGGCTGGCGGTATTTCCATATCCGTTGCAGCAATTTTATTTCATAAGGATATTTATAAAAATTGATCTTATAGCGGATGCCCGCGGCAACATGCATCAATTTTCTTTTTACATTATTGAGGCGTATATCAGAAACGGTTGGATAGTAACCATTCAGTACAACTTCAAAATTCCGGATCCTGTCGATCATATCCGGCGTTAGCCAGGGCGTCAATGGATTTTTGCGCAGATCGAAGCGCTCCCATTGCGGGCTGATCCAGTCTTCCAGCGTTTTCGGAAATGCAAAACCGGTTGCAAGTACTTCATTAAATAATTCAGATCCTTCTGTTGGTACAGGACTGTAAGTGTACAGTACAATTTCCGTTTTGGGATTTACGGCTTTTACTTTTTTAATAAAGCTGATATCAAATTCTATCTGACTCATTACTTCTTCAGGCGTTGGTGCAGGAACGCCCAGCACGAAAGAATATTCAGGAATGATATCAAACTGTTTCAATCGTTTTGCAAAACGTAAGATCTGTTCGCCGGTTTGCGTACCGCCTTTATCCAGTTGACTCAGGATTTTATCACTGCCGCTTTCGGCACCAAAGAAAATAATGCGGCAGCCTGCTTCGCGGATCAATGCCAGTGATTCATCTTTGAATTTATCCATTGTATCGATCCGGGCCATGCCCCACCAGTTCATCTTTTCAGGTTTAATAAGCCGGGCAAACTCTACCGTTCTTTTTTCTGAAACAAAAAAGTTATTGTCATGAAATTCAATGGCATCTGCGCCCCATTTATCTTTTATATATTTTACATCATTGTAAACATGCTGCGCAGATTTTGCTTTCCATCTTGCTTCATAGGTTGGGACCACGGCGCAAAATGAACAGGTAAAAGGACAGCCGATACTGGAATGATACGCGAGTGTTTTATTGCCGAGATAAGTTTTACCCAGATATTTTTCAATCGGATAAATTTCATTCAGTTTATTATAAGGAAGATCTGGTAATGTATCCTGTTCTATTAAATCGTCTTTGGTTGTTTTGATAACAGCCCCGTTATATTTATAAATTATATTTTTTATAAGTTCATAGGGCCGGCTGTATTCAAGGGCCTCAAGCAATTGAGGAAATGCTTTGTCTCCCGGGCCGTTGATCACAAAATCAACATAGCCGGAATCAAGAATAACTTTATAATGACTGGTAGGAAAATAACCGCCCCAGATAATCACCGATTCCGGGAATTCTGTTTTAATTTTTTTGGAAAAAGGAATCGCTTGTTTTGTCTGAGGACCTGGCATTACCGTAATCCCAATGTATTTGTATTCTCCTGTTAAAAGATAACGCCTGATGGCTTCATAAGGATCGGGTTCGCGGTTTCCATCAACAATCGTCCATTCAAAAAGCCCTTCAATCGAAGCCGCAATATTCATCAGTGAATTGGGAATGCGATGCTTTGCAACAGCACTTTGAGGATTGAATAAAATGACCTTGTTCATACTTTTGCCCAAACGTTTTTTAGCCGGTAAAGGTTGCCCTTCGCTTACTGATTATTGTTGGAGGTTTATCCTTAATTTTATCAGCCTGCAGGTTGGAATTAAAAATTAAAAATTAAAAAAGAAGACAGTCTCCGGAATCATGAGGTTTTATAATGTCGAACCCATAAAGAGTCAGAATATTTTTAATTTTTACTTTTTACTTTGCCAGTAATTCTGTGATAAAACCAAGACATTAAAAAAACCTGCATTGTGTTTAAAAATCTCCGCCGCAAACTTAGCAAAAAAGAAATGGCTTCTGAACAGGCTTACGATGCCTGGTCGAAAGATTATGACAGTCAGCCAGACAACCTGATGCTTGCATTGGACGAAATAATATTCAGTCAACTGCTGAAAGAAATAAATATACAAAATAAAATAATTGCAGACATTGGCTGCGGTACGGGCCGGCATTGGAAATTATTAATGGAAATGCACCCCCGGCAGTTGACCGGATATGACGTGTCTGCAGGAATGCTGCGTATTCTTACCGAAAAATTTCCCGGAGCAGTAACGCATAAGCTCATTGACAACCGTCTTGCTGCAACAGCGGATAATGCTGTAGATATCCTGATCTCTACATTAACCGTTGCACATATTGAAGACATTTCGGATGCTTTGCACGAATGGGATCGTGTGGCAAAAGCCGGAGCAGATATTATCATCACAGACTATCATCCGGATATTTTACAGAAAGGCGGGAAGCGGACTTTTAAAGTAAATGATAAAACTGTTGCTGTAAAAAATCATGTGCATCCGGTAGAAAAAATAAAATCACTCGCTGCAGGTTTGGGATGGACATTAAAAAATCAGGAGGAAAGAAGAGTAGATGACCGCGTAAAGCATTTTTATGAGAAACAAAATGCCCTGAACGTGTTTGAACTGTATAAAGAGATGCCGGTTATTTACGGACTTCATTTCACTAAACCAATATGATACTTTCCAATGTACATATTGTTGGCCGGGGTTTGCAGGATATTCATATCAATGGTTCATTCATTGTTGATCCGCTTTCTATTCAGGATCCGGGAACAGAAAAAAATATTCAGTTCAGCGATGCCATTGTTTTTCCGGGATTGATCAATTCACATGATCATCTTGATTTCAATTTGTTTCCGCAAACCGGTAACCGTATTTATAAAAATTATAAGGAATGGGCGGATGATATACAAATGAACAACCGGTCATCACTCGACACGGTTTTAAAGATCCCGAAAGATTTAAGAATTCAATATGGATTATATAAAAATCTGCTGAATGGATTTACAACGGTTGTCAACCATGGAAAACAATTATCTGTTGCTGATGATCTTATTACTGTTTTACAGGATTGTCATTCACTGCATTCAGTGTTGCTTGAAAAAAACTGGAAGTGGAAACTGAATAACCCGTTTGCAGGTAAAAAACCTTATGTCATTCACGCGGGTGAAGGAACGGATCAGCAATCAAAAAAGGAGATTGATGAACTGATCAAATGGAATATTTTTAAAAAAGAATTGATCGCCGTGCATGGAGTTGCAATGAATAAAAAGCAGGCTGAACATTTTAAAGCATTGATCTGGTGCCCCGCCTCCAATTATTTTTTACTGGGTGCTACAGCAAACATCGATCAGCTGAAAACCTTTACCAACATTGTTTTTGGAACGGACTCAACTTTATCTTCACCCTGGAATGCATGGGACCATATCAGGCTCGCAAGACGAACCGCTATGATTACTGATAAAGAATTATTCAATATGCTCACGGAAAATCCCGCTGCAGTGTGGGGATTGAATCATGCAGGAAAAATAGCTGCCGGCATGAATGCCGACGTCGTAGTCGCTAAAAGAAAAAATATTGAAGATGAATTCGATGCATTCTTTAATATCAACCCGGAAGATATTTTATTGATTGTCCGGAATGGGAAAATACTTTTGTTTGATGAGGCCGTTGCCGGGCAGTTAAATGATACAGGTCATTTTGAAAAAATATCAATAAGCAAAAATTATAAGTATGTCCCGAAGGACATTGCCTTAACTTTAAAAATGATCAGCGGCTACACGTCTTCAGTTAATATACTTCTTCTGTAATATTTTTATATCCCGATTTTACAAATTGAAATATATGGGCATGATAGATCGAAGACGGATCTTTACGCAGCTCTTTGGCATTGATCACTTTTGCGACCAGCAGCATATGATAACCCAGTTTCCTGCTTTCAATAATTTCTAATTCCTTATAAGATGCGGCAAAGCCTGGTACTGGAAAGCCATGAAGTTCACTGTTACTCGTAGTAAAAGGAAGCGTTTCAATTGCGGGAGGTGAAACACTGAGGTGTTTGCCCAGCGAATAAATTGTGGATACGTCCGCCTGGTCGGTATCAGAAACAACCAGTTTTTTTGTGGCAAGAATTTTATCAAGTACAATATTGCTGGTCCGCAATCCGAGTATGTAGAATCCGCTTTCTGCGATATAGCCCTGTATATCCATTGGGAAAATATTACAATAGCCCGGCTCTTTGTATGAAACCGCAATTACTTTTCTTGGATAAGAATACAAAGCTGCAATAAATTTTCGTTGCTGGTAAGTGCTTGTCTTATTCTTAAGAAAAAAAGAAAGGGTGAGGAAACGATAAAAAGCATTCAGCTGGTAATTGTTTGCATGAACTGCCTTGTAAAGCAGTAAAACTGAACTCCCCACTGATATACTTTCTATAATATTCAGACTTATTCCCGCATTTATTTTTTTCCCATTTTTAAAAAAAATCATTACGCGGTCTGCGTTAATAGCTGTCAGCTGCTCCGGCGTAAGCCAGATTGCCACGCAAAAAGGATCAAGGCAGATCATGCTGTGCCGGCGGGTTATATCAATCTCAACTTCACCGGATCTTAAAAAGACAGTTTCGATAATCTCGTGTTGGTGTAGCCTGGTTACGATAAAAGCTTTTATCCCAAGATCTTTATAAATGATTTTTTTAAAAGGAGAAAATAATTTTGAGAGCATTCCGTAAAACATTTGATTATTTAATCAGGAGCAACAATACCTTTGATACTGAAACGGATAAAATCGTCTAGCAGTTGTCCTGACTTATCATTTATGAAAATTGTTTTTATTTCTTACAGCAGCCAGCTTACTTATAAAGATCCGTTATTATGGATCGAAAAGATCAGTAATTTTTCTGCTTTGATGAATGCATTGGTTCCTTACTGCAGCATTGCTTATATAAAGCAGACCGGTTATGAAGGAATAATACAAAAAAATAACGTCGATTATATTTTTCTCCGATCGATAAATAAAAAGCCGCGTTTTCCCTGGCGTTTGAATAAGGCGCTTAAAAAATTGAGGCCGGATATTGTTATTGTTTCAGGCATCCGGTCTCCATTGCAGGTAATGTTGACAAAACTACAACTGGGAAAAAAAGTCCGACTGATTGGAAAACATCATGCGGAATCTCCTCCAACCGGTTTCAGAAAAATTCTTCAACGCTTTGCAGACCGTTGTTTTGATGCTTATCTTTTTACTTCGAAGGGCAATGCAGCTGAATGGATAAAATCCGGAATAATCAAAAACGAAAATAAGCTCTTTGAATTCAGTGGTTCGTCAACTGCATTTAAAAAGATGAATAAAAAAGATGCCTTGCAAAAGACCGGCATGAATGGCAGCACTAACTTTCTTTGGGTTGGGGGCCTTAATGAAAATAAAGATCCTTTAACAGTCCTTGAAGGTTTTGAAAAATATTTAGCCAGTCAGGCTGGTTCAAAATTTTACATGATCTTTCATACTGCAGACATGATCGATACTGTTCAAAAAAAGATCGATGAAAGTAAATCGCTTAAGAATGCTGTCGTCTTGCAGGGTTATGTACCATACAATGAAATGCCGGCCTGGTACAGCGCTGCAAATTTTTTTATTTCAGGAAGTCATAGTGAAGGCGGGAGTTTTGCATTGGCTGAAGCGATGGCCTGTGGCTGTATTCCAATAATTACAAAAATTCCGGCAGCATTAAAAATGACCGGCGATGGGAAATATGCCATAAGCTTTCGGGCAGGCAATGCCGATGATCTTGCAGATAAATTAATGGGACTGTCATCCATATCAAAAACATTTGCTGATGAAGTTGAAAAATATTTTTCAGATCATCTTTCTGCAGACAGTATGGCAAGGCAGCTTTATGAATATTGTATATCCTTACTTCAAAAAAAATCCAAGTAGATCTTTGGCTGTATCTTCAATCATATAAGCTGCAACTTTCTCGTAACTGAAATTTTCGTTCTGTAAAATTTCTAATGCCTTCTCAAACATTTCCTCAGTGTTGCTTACATTACTCCAGTTTTTAATTTCAATATGCATGGGCTTTGTAAAACTGATCACGGCCGCTCCGGCATACAGCGCCTCAATATTTACCGCGCCAAATCCTTCATAGATTGACGGATGCAATAATATTTTTGACCGCTGCATCATTTTCAAAACTTCTTTATACGGAAGCGTACCAGAAAAAACAATGGTAGTTTGCAGCTGATGCTTTTTTATCAGTGAACGAAGATTGTGTTCTTCCGGTCCTTCGCCAATAAGTATCACTTTTAATTCAGGTAATTGCTTTACCAGTTTTGCTACTACTTCGATAAACGCAGGATAATTTTTAAGTGGTATAAAAGATCCGACACCTATAATGTCAATGTCTTTTTCAACAGCTGGTCCGTACAAACTCCCGTCAATCCCGGGCGGCAGCACATGCGCAGGCCGGAATGAGAAGTTTTTTTCAAATTCATCAGCAACAAAATCTGATAATGCGATCAGTTCATCAGGATCCGGTTTCATCCATTTAATATATTTATTATTTTTTTTGGCATCCTGCCCGAATATCCAGCTTCGGTGCTTAATATCAAATTTTTTTCCGAACCTATGTCCCAGCAATGCGCATTCTCCACACCAGAAACTGAGCAGTCCGATAATATGATGTTGTTTATGAAGTTGCTTTAATTTTTTCCAGACTTTCAGCCACAAGAGAAATCTTGACAGCTTTCCTTTGTTTCTTCCATTGAAAGCAACGACCGTGTTTCCGTACCAGTTATAGGTTGATCTGGAAAAAGGATATTGAAAAGCAACAATAATAATTTCAAGTCCGGGAAACTGTTTATTTACGGCCCTGATAATATTCTGCTGTGTAGGCAAACAAGCCGTATCGGCTTCATCCTTTGGAAAACCTGGTGAAAGAATGATCAATGTATTTTCGTCCTGTTTCATTCCAGCGAAATTATTTTATTGCAGTAGCTGAGGCTTTCTTTATTGTGGGTGATCAGGATCACGATCTTCCCCTGCTCGCTCAGGTCTTTAAAATGTTGCAGCAGTTTTTGTTCAGCTAGCTTATCCAGTTCATTAAAGGGTTCGTCCAGCAATATCAGATCTGCATCTTTGTACAATGCCCGGGCAATAACGATGCGTTGCTGCTGGCCGCCGCTGATATTTTTCCCGTTCTCTGTAATTAATTTATCAGGACCTTCTGTAAAATTGTTCAGCAGTTCATCAAGACCGGTAGTTGTGAGTATTTTTGATAATTTTTTTTCATCTGCAACAGCGTCATCCAATATAATATTTTTATGGAGACTGTCATGAATAAGAAAGGGTTGTTGCTTTACATAAGTAATGTATTGGAGAAATTGTTGCCTTGCCGATGAGTCAACTGCTGTTTCATTAATCAATATCTCTCCTGATAACGGTTCTTCAAAACCCAGCAGCAGATTGAATATGCTGGTTTTTCCTTTTCCTGAAGGGCCTGAAATGCCGACAAAATCTCCGGGCACAGCATTCAGATTCAGATTGGTTAACAATGGTTGATTGCCGTAACTGAAACTAACGTTGTTGAAAGCAATCGACTGAATGCTGTTGGTTATTACAGGATCTGCGGGCGGCTCCTGCTTTTCTTTTTTCAGTAGGTCGCTGATGGTAAATGAATAAGCTCTTATCTGTCCTGAGCAGTTCAGGATTTTTACAATACCGGGAATAATCTTATAAGCCGCTGCCATAAAAGCGCCGATGACGGTTACATTGAATGCGTTGCCAGATCCAGTCCATCTGTTTACAATGATCAGAATAAATAAACCCAATATGGCGAATACTTCCAGCAGGCGGCCTGAGACTGCCTGCACCTGTTGCAGATCTGCCAGCTGATGATTTAACTGTTGCTGCCAGCCCAGGTAGCGTTTTAAAAAAAAATCTTTTTTCCCATATACTTTGCTTTCTACATAAGAAGACAAAGCCTCTTTTAAATATTGCATTGTTTTCTCACCGGTGGATTTTGTTTTTTGCCGTGCAGACCTGGTTTTCTTTTTAATGAAATAAGCCATCAGTAAAACCGGTGGCAACAGCAACAAAAAAAGCAGCGCAAATAATTTTGCATTGAACAGCAGTATCCCCGTAAGTGCAGCAGTGATCAATACCGATTGCGTGATGATCTGCTGAAAACCGGAAAGAATATAATGTCCGAACTCAATAGGGTGTTGCCTTACCGACTGGATATGAACCGAGGAATCAATGCCGGTGTAATCGCGGAAGCTGCCTTCAAAATACCTTAATAAATGTTTGCCGGACAAACGGGCAGCTACTTTGTATACAAAATGATATTCGGCTTTCTGCAACAGGTATCCGCAAAAATTTTTAATACTGAACGCGGAAAGAAAAATACCTATCGGCAAAAGAGAATCTTTATCCTTCATCCATTGTGGTAAAAAACCGGTATGAGCCGTTGGAGCAGATTGCGAATAAATATTAATGATAAAAAGTAATACAGCCAGAAAAAGAATATCGAACAGGCTGATGATCACATCTATAAAAACCAGCAACCAGAATTGCTTTTTTTCTTTATGAATAAGAAGAGCAAATGTATTTTGGAGGATCTGTTTCAATCTGGGCAGTAAATTACATGATATATCAGCGGAACGACCTGCCGAATGTACGCAACAGAATGGTTATATCAAGTTTAAATGACCAGTGCCTGAGATAAAAAATATCCATATTTACCCGCTCCCTCATTTTATCAATATTATCCGCTGCACCAACATAGCCCATAACCTGCGCCAGTCCTGTAATACCGGGTTTTACACTATGGCGGTAACCATAATAATTTACCTGCTCTTCATACTTTAAATTATCACTCACCATGTGCGGCCTGGGTCCTACCACTGACATGTCTCCAATAAGTACATTAAAAAATTGTGGCAGTTCATCCAGGTAATGGTTGCGCAGGAATTTTCCAAGCCGCGTAATTCTTTTATCATGTTTGCCCGCAGGTAAAATATCAGCATCACTGTTTACAAACATGGACCTGAATTTAATACAGGTAAACAAATCGCCTTTGCGTTTATTTCTTTTCTGCAGAAAAAAAACGGGTCCGCGTGAAGTTAATTTAATGAGGATGGCCATCAATGGCGTAATCCACGACAACAGAAATATAATTACAAGAACAGCAATAATTAAATCAGTGGTTCTTTTTATAGTGCGGTTAAAAAATTCATCCAGTGGCGGTGTCAGGTAAACAGTCTTTAAAGCCTTGGTATTAAAGAAATCGGAAAGCGCAGGATAAGCAGGTACATGGATCATCAGGTCTGTTTCTGAAAGAAAATTTTTAACGATTGCCATTTCCGGCAGCTCTGCATAAGCTCTTTGTTGAATTCCGGTTTCAAAGTTTTTTGCCATGTACAATGTTTCTGCATCAATAATCGGTATTTATTGAAAGCAGGTTGCCCGGAAGAAAGTTGATAGAAATCTTACCCCAGTGTTGAACGAGTTTTTTCACAGAGTTAAATAAGTTTTTAAACTCTTAAACTCTGTGCTGTATTTAACTCCTGTACCTCTGTGGTAAATTGCACAATGTCCAATTCAGTTAGATGAAGTTTATAAAGTTAGCCAGTTACTACTTCTCAGTAATTTCTATATCTTTAAAAAAAAGAATACATGCGTTATTTATTGAAATTATTTATTCTCATCGGTATCGTTGCTTCGTCTGTTAATGTAATTGCTCAAAATGCAATTGCGGTGCCACTGAATCTGAAAGCCACTTATGATAAAGGAACGCGGACTGCCGATGGTAAACCAGGAAGACAATACTGGCAGAACAAAGCCAACTATTCGATCAGTATCAATTTTGATCCTTCCAGCAGAATGATAACCGGCACTGAAGACATTACTTATTTTAATGAGAGTCCGGATTCACTGAAAGAAATTCTTTTTAAACTTTATCCCAATCTTTATAAAAAAGGCGCCCCGCGGCTGATGAATATACAGGCCCAGGATTTAACAGATGGAATGAAGATTGAACAGATGACCATTAATAATGAAGATCAGAATACCGCCCGGTTAAGAATCGACGCAACGAATATGTCAGTAGGGTTAAGACAAAAGCCGCTGCCACCCAAACAACAACTGGTTTTCAGCATAAAATTTTCTTACCAACTCAATAAGACTTCGCACATCAGAACAGGCCAGGTGGATGATGGTAGTTTTTTTATCGCTTATTTCTTTCCGCGCATTGCCGTGTATGATGATATCGATGGCTGGAACAGGAATCCTTATATCGGCACCCAGGAATTCTACAACGATTTTTGCAATTTTAAATTTAATGTAACCGTTCCAAAGGATTATCTCGTCTGGGCAACCGGTGATCTTACCAACTGCAGTGAAGTATTGAATGAAAAATTCTGCAGCAGGATCAAACAGGCGGAAACAAATGACGCCATTATTAATATCATCGACAGTACTGATCTGGTTAATGGAAATATTACTGCAGCCAATGCAATCAATACCTGGAAATTTGAAGCAGGCAATGTTACCGATGTTGCCATGGGCATCAGTAATCATTATACCTGGCAGTCTTCAAGCCTGGTGGTTGATAAATCAACCGGCCGCAGAACCAGGGTGGACGCCGTTTTCAATACTTCGCACAAAGATTATTTTAAAGTAGCGGATGATGCCCGTAAAACTGTTGAGGCTATGAGTTTCCGTTTTCCCAAATGGCCTTATCCATATCATCATGAAACGGTATTTGATGGATTGGATCAGATGGAATACCCGATGATGGTAAATGATAATCCTGTTGAAGACCGTGCAGAAAGCATTGAACTCACAGATCATGAAATATTTCATACCATGTTTCCTTTTTACATGGGCATCAATGAAACCAAGTATGGCTGGATGGATGAAGGCTGGGCAACAATTGGCGAATGGCTCATCTCGCCGATGATCGATTCAACGCTTGTAGATGAATATGGAATGTCGGGCGTTAATAATACTTCCGGTAAAGAGATCGATCTTCCGGTAACCACATTGACCACACAATTGGATGGCACTGCCATGTTCATTAACTCTTATCCCAAACCTGCACTCGGTTACCTGTATGTTAAAGATTTATTGGGCGATGATCTGTTTTACAAAGGTCTGCACAATTATTTCCGCAACTGGAGCGGTAAACATCCGATGCCTTTTGATTTTTTCAACAGCATGAATACAGGAAGCGGAAAAAATCTGAACTGGTTCTGGAAACGCTGGTTCTTTGATGGCGGTGTTGCCGATCTTGCTATTGGTAAATTGAATGGCAAACAGCTGATCATAGAAAATAAAGGAGACAAGCCATTGCCCGTTGATCTGACAATTACATTTGCAGATGGCTCAACAGAAAAAATTCATCGCAGCGTTTCAGTTTGGGAAAAATCTAACAGGACAATCAGCCTCAACATTGCTTCCGGTAAAGCAATAAAAAAAATAATATTGGGCAGTACGTATGTTCCTGATGTGAATAAGAAAGACAATGTTTGGGAATTAAAATAATTTTTTGGTTACACAGATTTTAAGAACGTATTACACGGATTCTTTTTTCTTGAAAAAGTTTTTATTAATGTGATATTCTTAATCTGTGTAATTATTTTTTAAAATCTGTGTAATAAAAGAAAATGTTCTCCATAAAACAAATAACAGAAAACGGTTTTAATAAAATTATCCTACAGGATGACAATACCAAAACTACTGCGGCCATCATTCCTGCATGCGGTGCGATCCTCCATGCGTTCTCTATATCTCACAATAACCGCATGCTGAATATCATAAACAGTTATGACAGCTTCGACGATTATTCCAATAACATTACCGCCAAAGGATTTAAGGAATGTAAACTTTCACCCTTTGCCTGCCGGCTGAATAAAGGCGAATACAGTTTTGCAGGTCAGCACTATAAAATAGAGAAATTTTTTTTGGGTGATCACGCCATTCATGGATTGATTTATGATGCAGTTTTTCTTATCACTGAAATAAAAGCAGACGACAATGCAGCAGCTGTTACAATGCAATACGAATACTGCGGCAACGACAAAGGCTATCCTTTCAATTACGATTGTATCATCACTTATACGCTCGAAAAAAACAACCGGCTTTCTTTGGAAACTTCCATCATTAATAAAAGCAATGGCCTTATTCCGGTGCAGGATGGATGGCATCCGTATTTTACATTTGGCGGCAGCATCAATGAATTGCAACTTGAATTTCAAAGTAAAGAAATGATCGAGTTTAATGAGGACCTTATCCCGACAGGAAAGCTGATTCCTTTTCAGCAGTTTGGTTCTTTAAAAATAATCGGAGATACTTTTCTGGATAATTGTTTTACCGTAAACTTCGCAGAGTGCCAGCCAATCTGCGTTTTAAGAGATCCGGTGCAGGGCATTCAACTTGAAATACATCCTGAAACATCTTATCCTTATCTGCAGATCTATACGCCATCTGACCGTAAAAGTATTGCTATCGAAAATTTAAGTGCCGCTCCTGATGCATTTAATAATGGTATGGGTTTAAAAGTATTGGCTGCCGGAGAAACTGCTTCTTTTAAAACGATGTATAAGATAAGTAGTTGATACGGTTAATAAAGTTAACAGGTTGCCGGTTCAAAAATCTTTAAACATTATCAACTCCATCAACCGTTATTTTTTTTGGCTTACATGTTTATCTGCTTATTCATATCCTGTGAGAAGGCTCATCAACTTTGCGTATCTAAGTAGTTCTGAAAGCCTGTATTAACCTTATCAACCCAGACTCCTTGGCAAATGCATTTTATTAGTGCATTAGTGGCAAAATTAATTTCCATTTCAGTACTTATCTGTGCCAACCGTGGCAAATGTATTTTTGTTGCTTTCGCAACGTAACTTTATTTCATGAATGAACTGGCTGTACGCATCACCCATATTTTTAAAGAACATTTCTCAACAGAACCTTCCGTTTATTTTTCGCCGGGCCGTATTAATCTCATCGGCGAGCATATCGATTATAATGATGGATTTGTTTTACCCGCAGCCATTGATAAAGGCGTTTATTATGCGGTTGCTGCCAATCAAACAAACGTCGCTAATTTTTATGCTGCCGATTTCAATGAGCTGTTTTCCATTTCCATTGATGAAGTTAAAAAAGAAAAGGGCTGGAAGAATTATGTGCTGAGTGTGCTCAATGAATTCATACTGTTGAAAAAAAATATCGGAGG
>JBDUCW010000175.1:0-8064 GCA_040003235.1 Ferruginibacter sp.
GTGAGATCACTAATGAGGATATGCTGGATTATATTTTTAGTAAGTTCTGTATCGGCAAGTAGCCGCTGTCCTTCACTTAACTCCACTTTACTTCACTTTATCTTCTGTATTGATTGTCAGTACTATGTTTCAGACGATTTACAAAATTTTACTTTATTTGTATTTTTGTGTGGATTCTTTTTGTACCTTTCTCGTGTGTTTACTCGTGGTACAAAATAGCCAGGCGAAAAGAGAGAATATGACAGTACCAGTCAGCCACAGACAGCATGAGTCAGTTGCAGGCAATTGCTGGCATTCAATCGTTCCAAAATGAGTAGCAATATTCGCATAAAAAAGATCTGTCAGCATTGTAATAAAATATTTACAGCGAAGACCACTGTAACAAAATTTTGTTCGGATAATTGCGCTAAAGCGAATTACAAAAAGCGACAAAGGGAACATAAAATCGAGGTGTCTCATACTGACACAGAGAACCAGTTATCTCAAACTAAATCACCCAGTAAATCTTTATCAGGGGTTTTCCTGGATAGGGAGATGGTAAGTATAAATGGGTTAGCTGCAATAACGGGATTAAGCGAACGTACAATATTCAGATTAATGAAGGACCCGGAATTTCCGAGGGTAAAAATTGGTAAAAAGCTTTTATTTAAAACGGATAATGTTATGAATTATCTCACTTCTAAATTTAGTAATGTATGAGAGGAAAAATAAGAGAAAAGCTGTTGACAAGCGGAATGGTGAGTTTATACATTGACTATTATCCGCCGGTTTGGAATCCACAGAAGAAAATTCATACGCGCCGGGAATTTTTAAAATTATTTATTAATCTCAATCCACAAAATGCGTTTGAAAAAAAACAAAATGAATTAAACCGGGAAATCGCCGAAAAGATATACCTGAAGAGAATGAAGTCACTAATGCTCGATGGGAACAACCTGTTTAATAAAGATGTGTTGGAAGGTAACTTTTCAGTTTTTGCAAAAAATTACGTTCATAATAAAGCAAGATCGGGTAAAGATGTGGAACATTTTTACAGCGCCCTGAAATTCTTAAAACGGTTTGCCGGTGATTATGTCAAGTTTCGTGATATTGATGAGTTTTTCCTGGAGAAGTTCAAGGATTACTTGCTGACCACTAATTCACTCCGGTCCAAAACACTAACCCTGGATAGGAATTCAGCCTCTTCTTACTATGATAAGTTTTGTAACATCGTTGAGAAAGCTTTTATCCAGGGATATCTTACCAACAATCCCGCTTTGAAAGTTGAAAGGATATCAAATGTAGAAGTAGCGAGGCAATATTTAACCGATGAAGAAATAGAGAAATTGAAGCAAAGTAAAATTGATGATGATACGGTTTATCGTGCATCCATGTTTGCGATCCTGACCGGCCTCAGGTTTGGAGCGATCCAGTCTTTAAAATGGAACGAACTCGAATATTCAAATGACCTGCAATCCTGGTATTTTTATTTCATAGATCCTAAACCACAGCGGCCGGTTAAACATTTTATCAGCCAGCAAGCTGTTGATTTGCTGGGTGAAAAGAAAGACAATAATGATCCTGTTTTCCCCGATCTTAATTATTCACGAACGCGGGATAAATTGAGAAACTGGTGCCAGCTCGCCGGGATCAGAAAGAAAATTACTTTTCACTGTTTTCGCCATACATACGCCACCCAACTGGTGGCTAAGGGTGAGGATATTTACATCATTAGTAAAATGCTCAACCATAAGCACGTGAAGACAACGCAACTTTACAGTAAAGTACCGGATAGAAATAGAGTTTTGGCGGCACATAAACTTTCCATATAAATATTTATTAGACGCAATTTTATCTGAATGAAAACAACAGTAAACAGAACAATTGAAGACCGGTTGGAAGATATGGAAAATGAATTACACCAGGTAAAAATGATGTGCATTCAGCTCCTGTCTGGCCATACAAATGGAAGCCCTCAAAATGAGGAAATGTTTATGAATGTAAAAGATGTGGCCAGGTTCTTGAAAGTGGAAACGGCTGTTGTTTATGCTGCCTGTAGTAAGGGTGAACTTCCTTTTCTTAAGATAGGGAAGCTATATAAATTCAAAAAAACGGATGTGTTGAAGTGGTTGGAAAAGGCCAAGGAGAGTAAGGTTGTTGATGTGGATGCATATGTCAGCAGGTATTTACAAAACAATATTTTAAAGGGGTAGGATTAGTATGTTTAAATTTCAGTTGTCAAGAAATCCTTGACAGTTCGAATCGAAGGAAAATCAATAGGAATATCGATAGAAGAATATTTTCATCTTCTGAAGACCAAGAACTTGATTACCATTAAAAGAATTACCATGCAAATAATACGAAGTATCCAAAACCGAATCTATGAAATAAGAGGCGAAAGGGTAATGCTGGATAGGGACTTAGCTGCTTTATACGAAACCGAAACAAAAGCTTTAAACCTTGCCGTAAAGCGTAATATAAAACGATTCCCGAAAGACTTCATGTTTCAACTTACCAAGGAGGAATTTGAAGATTTGAGGTTTCAAATTGAAACCTTAGAAAATAAAAATCCTTTGAGGTTGCAAATTGAAACCTCAAAAGGCAGAGGGGGAACACGGTACCTGCCCTACGCTTTCACTGAGCAGGGAGTTGCCATGTTAAGCGGCGTTTTAAATTCTGGTAAAGCCATCAATATGAATATAGCTGTAATGAGAGCTTTTGTGGAAATAAGAAGGCTTGCATTAAAGCAAAATGATTTAAAAATACAGCTGGATGAAATAAAACATCGCTTAGGTGAACACGATATACAGTTAAACAGCATTTACGATGCCATTGAAAACCTTTTAGATGAAAAAGCAGCACAACGGAAATGGGATGAAAGAGAAAGGATAGGGTTTAAAAAGTAACAACTCGCTAAACTACTTCTAATGAAATTTCAGGTAATTCGCAGAGAGATCCTCACCATATTTTGATGAGGATTCCGATCTCCACTTCACTTAATTTTACCACTTAAAAATTGTGAAGTATGGAAAATGTGCAGATGGTATTTCCTATGGAGCCAAAAGAATTTTGGAGCCATTTAAAGACAGTCATTGAAGAGGTGTTGAATCAAAAAAATGATTCCATTTTAAAACAAACTTCAGTGCAGAACCCACCTCTAAAGAAGCTTCTAAAAGTTAAAGAAGTTTGTGAGCTTTTCCACGTATCTAAACCTACGATCTACGATTGGCTGAAGCAGGGAAATCTCAAATCTATTAAGATTGAATCGAGACGATATTTTCTTTGGGAGGATATCGAAGAACTGATTCAGAGAAGCGGCAGTAATACCGGGATTAATGGTAACAGTAAATAATTTTCTTTTTCACCCGCCTGTATTTTTGACAGAACGAAATTAAAAATTTCCTGATATTAATTTTCTGTTTGAGAAGACAAAATTTTCCCCCAAGCAGATACCAGTGGAGTTTCAAGAAAATGTTCTCGTTTCAGATTGCGTGTAAGAAATTATAAATTTTTTTCCTTGTATTTCATCTTGAAACTATTACCGTTTAGTCTTCAAGTTTGATGAGCTTATAACTGTAACAGTCAACAGAAAATGAAAAACTCCCTGATCGATTTAGACGGTTGGAAGGTAACAGGTGCTTTTTGGGTTTTGCACCGGCAAGATGTTCAATTGTCTGACAATTGGTTTTTGGGGTCCTACTCCGGAGTCGTAGGCCCTTTGGCAATCAAAAACAACTTTACAAACCATAAAATGTGGGAATGATTATGAAGCAGAAAGAAAAAGCGGTTTATACCAGGCGGGTATCTATTCGCTTGAAAGAAACAGAATTTAATAAACTTGAGGCCGAATTTAAAAAGACTACCTGCAGAAAATTCAGCGAATATCTCAGGAATATAATGCTTGCAAAACCAATAACAATCAGGTATAGAAATGCATCGGCTGATGCCTTTCTGACAGAAATGATTGGGCTAAAAAAGGAGCTTTCAGCGATTGGAAATAACTTCAACCAGATGGTCAAAAGACTGCACGTGCTAAGCGACTGTCAGGAGGTAAAAACGTGGGCTTTCTTTAACGAAAATTCAAAGCAAATCTTACTTGAAAAGGTAGAAGATATCCGCAGGAAAACGAATCAAATTTATGAGCAATGGTCGCAAGAATAACCACACCCAAAAGCACAAGCCGGGCTCTCAATTATAATGAACAAAAGGTACAGGCAGGGAAGGCGGAATGCCTTGAGGCCGGTAACTTTTTAAGCGAGGCGGACGAATTGAATTTTTATCAAAAACTAGAGCGTTTTGAACATCAAAATGCCTTGAACGAAAGGGCCAAAACAAATACCCTCCACATATCTTTAAACTTCGATGCAACAGATAAATTATCGAGGGAAAAATTGGTTGAAATCGCTGATGGTTATATGGATAAAATTGGATTCGGAGAGCAGCCCTATCTTGTATATCAACACCATGATGCGGGTCACCCGCATCTTCATATTGTGACTACCTCAATTCAAAACGATGGGAGCAGGATCAACACATTTAACATTGGTAAAAATCAATCTGAAAGGGCACGCAAAGAACTCGAGTTAGAGTATAATTTGGTACGTGCCGAAAGCAAAAACCGGGCGGCAAAAATGGAGAAAAAGATTCAAGGGGCCTTTGAGCAGAGAGTAGTAAGTGCTGCAAAAATTCAGTATGGAAAAATGGAAACAAAACGGGCCATTCAAAACGTACTCGATGTGGTCATCAGTCAATATAAATACAGCTCACTCCCAGAGCTCAATGCTATATTGAAGCAATATAATGTAATGGCAGACCGGGGAACGGAAAATTCAATCACCTATCAGAAGAAAGGTCTTTATTACAGGATCCTTGATGAAGACGGAAATAAGATCGGTGTGCCTGTCAAAGCAAGCCTGTTTCACCAGAAGCCGACCCTGAATTTCCTAGAGCAAAAATTTGAGCAGAACGTCGCCCTAAAATCAGAATTTAAGAAGCGTGTAAAGATTGCAATTGATTGGACATTGCATCGTAAAACGCAGAGCCTGGCATCCCTGGAAAAAGATCTTCAAAAGGAAGCAATACAGCTCGTAATCCGGAGAAATGAGGACCGAATAATCTATGGAGTGACTTATATAGATTACAAAAATAAAGTCGTTTTTAACGGCAGTGACCTGGGTAAAGAATATAGTGCGAAAGGTGTGATTGAAAGGCTGGCTAAAGGCATCGTAAAAGAGCAAGATGTTCGAATGATCCAAAGACCAAAGATTATCAATTCAGCATTCCCAGAGCAAAAAGAAGAGGTAAATATGGCCGTTGAAAAAGAAAAAAGCAGTGCACTTGAAAAGACTACAATTGAGCTTCTAATGGGACCGGCTAAGAATGATAATTATGTGCCTTCTCAATTGACCACGAAAAAGAAGAAAAGAAAAAGGCAGTCGCTATTAAAGAGCTAAAGGTTGAGAAATGGCCTGCGCTGAAAGAATTAGTGCAAAGGATCAATGTGTTTAGGTGCGCAGGGTTAATCAGAAGGTAATGTTGAGCGGCATCGAGATTTGAAAGCTGTCTTGGACCCTTATTAGAAATTCGATAACCATTCGCGATACCAGACTAGTTTCTTGCCATAGTATTCATATGTAATACGCACTATTTAATCTGACAACAAAGGATTTTTAGTTTTATAGGGTCAGGATATATTTTGTTTTATGCTGCGGTTGTATTCTGTCCTAAAAACTTGTGCCTTGCTAAGATAATAGATTCCCTAAACGTTTCTACAGGTGTTTTACCAAAGCAATAAAGCAATAACCTACCACTGTGTGGTCGTTGATGATTATAATATATCATCCATTGGTCAAGGTCGTGTTGTAATTCTTCCAGGTTGTCGTACAGTTTTTCTCTAAAGGCGACAGCATAAAATTCTTCCTGCATAGTACGATGAAGACGCTCGCAGATACCATTACTTTGAGGATGGCGGACCTTAATTTTACTATGATCAATGCCTTCAATCTGCAGATACAGCTCGTACTCATGATGCTCAGGTTTACCTTTATATTCGGTGCCACGGTCAGTAAGTATCCCAAGAAGTGGGATTTGCTGTTCTTCGAAGAAAGGTAATACCCTGTCATTAAAAATATCCGCCGATGTAATAGCGTGCTTACTTTGATAGAGTTTAGCAAAGGCTACCCGGCTGTAGGTATCAATGAAAGTCTGCTGATAAATACGGCCAACTCCTTTAATATTACCGACATAATAAGTGTCCTGGGAACCAAGATAGCCAGGATGCTCGGTCTCTATTTCCCCGAAGGCTTCTCTTTTTTCTTTCTTGCGTTCCATGGCAATTACCTCGGCCTCAGTGAGAATAATACCATCTTGTGCAACCCGGTTTTCTAAAGCCTTTAAGCGCTTATCAAACACTTCAAGTCATCATATTAGCCGTACGGCCCAGCCATCCAAGTGCTTCCTGGTTTAAATTCTCGACATCCCAGAAAGGCCTGTTATATAAAAAATTCTGCTTGGTATACTTTACCACGTTTTCCACTTTACCCTTACTTTCAGGATCAGAGCGGCGGCAGAAGTGAAGTTTGAAAGGCCTTTCACGGGTATAAGCCCTAAACCGGTCAGTGAGAATGAGGTCTCCTTTATTTTCGCTTACAATTAAAACTTTATCCTGATCATAGACAATCTCATCAGGTATGCCACCAAAAAAAGCAAATGCTTTTTCATGCGCCTCAATAGCAAGTTCGCTGGTAAAATACTGATCCTGGAACCACACAAACTTAAACCTGGAACGAGATAAGACAATAGTGAAAAAAAATACTTTGACCCGCTTACCCTGGTTGTCACGAAGATTGTATTCACCAAAATCAGCCTGGGCCTGTTTCCCATAGGGAAGTTCCTCTACAACCTCATATTCTCTGGTATTGCCTGTTTTGGGGATATTGTAATGCTGACGAACCCACACTACAAAGTTGAACACCGTTTTAGAAGATACTTCAGCAGAGGCTGGATAGTGCTCTTTAATCCAATCATGCATCTGTGCCGCAGACGTATCAGGATACAGCTCTAAACGACTTTTAATAAAGGCTTCGTATGGAAGAAGGTTCTTCTTGCGATCGGATTGCTTTTCCATTGACCGGTCAAAATCCCTTTCACTCATAGAAAGGTAGTTTTTAACGGTACGCCAGTTCAATACAAGGGTTCTACTGATTTGGGAGACAGATAGTCCCTCTCTGTTCATTCGTTGAATTTCGTGATACATTATCAATTTGGTTAAGTATGCGTTCATATGCCGGATTTGTTTCCGACAAAGTTGATTCTTTGCTTTCCGGGGGATCCCCCGGAAAGCAAAGAATCATGCATTCCTTGTTACCAAAATTTGTGTACTCTTTGTTACGAAAATCTGTGTACTCCTAATTACGAAAATTTGTGTATTGCTATTTACCGATTACAACCCCTTGTAAAATAAACTGTAGCTGCTGATAAGTAATATTTGAGGTACTGTTTGTATTGTTTGCCGTCGGCAGTTCATAGGTGCCTTTCTCCAAACGTTTGTGATAGAGTGATAACCCATCACCTTCCCATAATAATAGTTTTACCTGGTTTCTTCTGCGGTTTATAAATATGAAAACTGCGCCACTTAAAGCATCCAGTTTCATTTGGGATGATACGATTCCGCAGAGGCTGTCGAAGCCCTTGCGCATATCAGTAATATCTGTATAGAGATAATACTGAACAGAGGCTGATAGATGAAGCATGTTTAACTGATTAGAGCTTTGAGATAATCTATAGTTACCGGCTGATGAAATAGTAATCGTCTGCCGTCTGGCAATACAAGCTCCGTGTGTGAGGTTGCGTAAGGAGAAGAAACTTCTAACTTCATAAAAGAGGAAGAAGGTTTGCTTTCTTTGATGCGGTAACATTTATACCAGTAATGAAAGATGTGGTAAGCAAGATTTACCTGGATACAAAATGCTTTCTGGCTAAGGCCGCTTTGTTGCCATTGATCTATGTGGCCGAACATCTGTTGTTGAATAGCTTCTTTGTTTTGCATAAATTATTTTTATGCAAAACTATCGCTCACATATCCAT
>JBDUCW010000176.1:0-8042 GCA_040003235.1 Ferruginibacter sp.
CAGTTCCCAACACTTTTTCTAACCTGCAGCGGAACATCAGTCCTTATTTTTATTATTTAGCGGAGCCTTTTGTTAACCAGTTAAAAAGTACTGCTGATCCCAGGTTGAAGTATATCGGGGCCAGCTATGCCAATCCTACAACAATTACCTCCACACGTGATACCACAACAGCTAACCAATATGGATTTCCGGTGGGATATGACGCGGTAAGCTTTTTAACCGCTCCGGGTTCCAGAGGCGCTAAAGGCGGAGGACTAAACTACACACAGCTTAATTACGAGGTAATGGTGAGTACTGTTGCCCCTGCGTTTTTTATTACTAATTCGCAAACGCAATTATTATTGGCAGAAGCTAAATTCAGAGGATGGATCACCGGTGGCTTAACAGCTCAACAATACTATGAAGCCGGCGTCAGAGCTGCTATGGATGAATGGAAATTATTTCCCGGCACATTTAGCCCTGCAGTTTCAGACGCAGAAAAAGACAATTACCTGCTTCAGCCTGCAATTGCTTATAATGATGCGAACGCACTTAAGCTTATCAATACACAATATTGGATTGAATGTATCACAAATGGGGCTGAAGGGTTTGCTAATTGGAGAAGAAGTGGATTCCCGGTATTGCTACGTAATAAGTACAACGATGACTTAGTCCCAGGCGGCGGCTTTGTAAGACGCATGTCTTATCCTGATGCTGAGAAAGCCTCAAACGCAGACAACTATAATGCAGCTGTTGCGAGGATGGGCGGAGATAAAATAACACAACGTGTGTTCTGGGATACACCGTAATAAAATAACTCAGTTTATTAATACCAAAAAAAGCCGGATTGAACATCCGGTTTTTTCATATTGGGTATAGCGGATTGCAACATTATAGCTGCACATTTTGCTGATGGCACCAATGTACACGCCGGGCTGCGTTTCAACCAGCGGGCATAATAATAGCTTACGCGTAAAAACATGCGCGGCAAAGAATGCGGTGGCCTTGATTTGAATTCATACGGCAGGCAATTAATTGATGCAAAATAATAAGTTTGCAAAAAGCGACTTTTTTTACGATTTTTACGCAACCGATTGCATTTTTAGAAATATTGATCTTTATTTAGTAAAAAAAATTGCCAAATGGTCGAAAAATCTAAATAATACCATTGACTAAAAAAGTCCAATTGTAAACTGCGGTGGTTTAAAAATTGTTTGCTATGAAATTTAAAAAAATACTTTTCCTGGTATTTGCGCTGTTATCTGTTTCGTACATTTTGGCACAACAAGTAATTTCAGACAGCCAATTAGAGCGTCTGCTTATCAATTCACTTTCCAATTCTTTCAAAAATATCATTGCAATAGTTTCGGTGGAAAAATCTGCATATAAAAAAACAGCTCTTACAATATATTCTAACCAGGCATGCATATTTTAAAATACTGGAGGGTAGATGTGACGGTAGTTCTACAAAAGCCAGAACTCGATTTTGGGGGATTGAAACCCAGTTATCTGGCGCCTGGGAAATGATTTGCGAAACCATAATAACTCATTCAAAAAATGTAAAAATGACTTCTAAAAATTTATACTTTACAATCTGTATAGCAGTATGTATTGCAACTGGCTGTTCTTCCAGTAAAAAAAATATCGCATCCGGCGACGTCCCATCTTTGAAAGAGTTGTATAAAAAAGATTTTGGCATTGGCGCTGCCCTCAATAATTCCGAGATTGAAGAGAAGGATCCGAAAGCTGATAAGGTTATTAAAAGACAATTCAATAGGGCCACGCCTGAAAATATTATGAAAGCCGAAGTCATCCATCCGCAATGGGATGTTTATAATTTTGACATGGCCGATAAGATGGTGGCTTACTGTCAGAAAAACAATATCAAAATCAATGCACACACACTTATCTGGCATAGCCAGTTACCAGCATTTGCGCGCAGGATCCAAAGCGTTGATTCATTCAAAACTTTTTTTACAAATCATATCACTACAGTTGCCGGCAGGTACGATAAAAAAGTATACTCCTGGGATGTAGTTAACGAAGCCTTAAATGAAGATGGTACTATGCGTAAGTCAGTATTTCTCCAAAAGCTGGGTGATAATTTTGTTACCGAAGCATTCAGACTGGCGCAGGCTGCAGCACCCAATACTTTATTGTATTACAACGATTATAATAATGAACAGCCTGCAAAACGTGCGGGCTGCATTGCTTTAATAAAAAAAATACAGAATGCAGGAGTGCGCATAGATGGTGTAGGCATACAAGGGCATTGGCATTTAGGAAAAATTCCATTAAAAGATATCGAAGAAAGTATCCGGCAATATTCGGCACTTGGTATTAAAGTGATGTTTACTGAGCTGGATATAGAAGTGCTGGAACGAAACTTCGCTGGAGCAGATGTTAACCAGACGATGCAAAATAATCCTGCAGCGAACCCTTACGTAAATGGCTTGCCAGACAGCGTTCAACAACAGCTGGCCAATGACTATGAAGCACTCTTTAAATTGTTTCTGAAATATAAGAACAATATAAGCAGGGTTACATTCTGGGGAGTGAATGATGGGCAAAGCTGGTTGAACGGTTGGCCGGTGAGAGGCAGAACAAATTACCCCCTGTTATTTGACCGGAATTTTGAACCGAAGCCTGCATTTTTTAAAGTTGTTGCGCTAAAGAAATAAATCATTTCACCGTTAGCGGATAAAAAAAATATAATGACAAATAACAGCCAGAAATTATCAGTAAAAGAAAAAATCGGGTACAGTCTTGGAGATCTTGCAGCCAACCTTGTATTTCAAACTTTAGTATCCTGGATATCCTATTACTATCTGAATATTTATGGCTTAAAACCCGAACACGCTTCGATGTTAACGCTTGTTGTAGGCTTGGTTGCAGCATTTGCTTTTAATCCTGTCATGGGTGCAATCGCCGACAGAACCAACACGAGGTGGGGCAAATTCAGGCCGTGGATATTGTGGACGGCAGTGCCACTCGGAGTGGTGGCGTTGTTAGCTTTCAGAACACCTGATTTTAATTATCAGGGAAAGGTGATTTATGCAGTAATTACTTATGCGCTTCTATTGATGTTATACGCTGCTAATAATTTACCTTATTCTGCGTTAAGCGGTGTTATTACCGGTGACATGAAAGAGCGTAACAGCATCGGAGCGTATCGATTTGTTGCAGTTATGTTCGCACAATTTTTCGTGCAGGTATTCATGTACAATTTTATTATTAAAGCTGGTGGAGGTGATAGCGCCGCAGCTAAGGCAATTGGGATTTCAAAAGTAATGACGGTGCTCGCCGTAATTGGTATCGTGATGCTCATTATTTGTTTTTTAACAACAAAGGAAAGAGTAATACCAAAGCCCGAACAAAAATCAAGTGTAAAGGAAGATCTATCTGATTTATTTAAAAACAGGCCCTGGATTATAATGCTGGTAGTTACAACACTGGTATTTATTACTTTGGCGATGAAAGGTGGATCGTATGTTTATTATTTTGAAAACTATGTAGACAAGGCTGAGCTTACTGCATTTTTAGAACCCTTTAAAAAAATCCTTCCCACTTTTGAAAATGATACTTCACTTGGACTGGGCGTTTTCAACGGCGGAGGTATCCTGGTCGGTTTAATCGGTATAATGATTTCGCAAAAGTTTGCAAATAAATTTGGCAAACGAAACGTGTTCATGGCGTCATTATTTATTTCAACTTTATTCATCACTTTTTTTTATTTTTTTCCGCCAAAATCGATAGGGATAATTTTTGGTGCACAGGTATTACACGGATTTTTTTATGGCATCAGCACACCAATATTATGGACGATGATTGCTGATGTTGCTGACTTCAGTGAATGGAAAAATGGCCGTAGAGCGACAGCAATTATTTTTTCCGCAATGATGGTTGGTTTAAAAGCAGGATTAAGCATTGGCAGTTCTTTAGTATCATGGATCCTGGGTAAGTACGACTATGTAGCCAATAGTACAACAGGCCAAACTGCATCAGCTGTTAACTGTTCGAAAATGCTGATCAGTATTTATCCGGCAATCCCGTTTTTTTTAGCAGTAGCATTACTTTTCTTTTATAAAATAAATAAGAAAATGGAAGTGCAGATCGAAAGTGATTTAAACCAACGCCGTAATTCGTAACCTTTAATTTATTAACTCATTTATATGCCTGAAGACGCAATAGACCAAATTAATTTTGAAGATTTAAACAGCAAAGCTATTTCCCAACCTATTGTAACAAATATCTATACTGCTGATCCATCTGCACATGTTTTTAATGGAAAGATTTACATCTATCCATCTCATGACATTGAATCAAATGTGGCTTTCGATGATTTAGGAAGTCACTTTGCAATGGAGGATTACCATGTAATTTCAATGGAAACACCAGAAGGGAATGCCGTGGATAACGGTGTAGCACTGCACATAAACGATGTACCGTGGGCTGATAAACAAATGTGGGCACCTGATGCAACCGAAAAAAACGGGAACTATTATTTATTTTTTCCTGCTAAAGATTATGACGGGATTTTCAGGATTGGGGTTGCCAGAAGTGAATCACCAATAGGTCCCTTTAAAGCCGAGACAAATTTTATAAAGGAGAGTTTCTCTATCGACCCCGCCGTTTTTAAAGACGAAGATGGTAGCTATTACATGTATTTCGGAGGAATCTGGGGAGGGCAGTTGCAACGCTGGAGAACAGGAAAGTTTCAGTCAGAAGGCGAAGGACCAACTATTTACCTGCCCCGGGACCACGAACCCGCACTATGTCCTAAAATCGCGAAGCTAACTGATAACCTATTGGAATTTCAAGAATCACCAAGAGATATTCTGATCATAGATTCTGAAGGGAGACCTTTGTTTGCCGGTGATACTAACAGAAGATTTTTTGAAGCGTCATGGATGCATAAATATAATGGCAAATATTATTTTTCTTATTCAACAGGCGATACGCATTTTTTATGTTACGCTGTAGGCGGTAATCCATACGGGCCATTTGAATATGCAGGAAGAATTTTGAATCCAGTTGTTGGGTGGACATCTCATCACTCTATTTGTGAGTTTCAGGGCAGGTGGTATTTGTTTTACCATGATAGCAGTTTGAGTAAGGGCGTTACCCATTTGCGTTCAATAAAAGTTACAGAACTGATTCACGACGAAAACGGAAAAATTATTACGATCGATCCTTACAGAGAATAGCAATGTAGTTTAGAAATAATAATCCCTGTTGATAAGGATGGAATGAAAAATATCACAGTAATTCTGATAACAGATTTTTATTAAAACCAATCGTCTAAAATTTGCTGTATGATAATGAAAAAAATAAGTTGTCTGATGTTGCTGAGTGTGGGGCTAAACGTGAGTGCGCAGGATTATAAATCATTTCCAATGTGGAATACCTCACTTTCATTTCAGCAAAGAGTAGACGATGTAATAGGTCGCCTCACACTTGAGGAAAAAGTAGCCCAGATGCTGAATGCTACACCTGCTATTCCCAGGCTTGGAATAGCTGCTTATGATTGGTGGAATGAAACATTGCACGGTGTAGCGAGAACGACCTATAAAACTACTTCTTACCCACAGGCAATTGCCATGGCTGCTACATGGGATACTGTCGCGTTAAAACTTATGGCAAAATTTTCCGGCGAAGAAGGAAGAGCAATACACAACAAATCTATTGAACTTAACAAAAGCGGAGACCGTTACGTAGGCCTGACTTACTGGACTCCCAATATCAATATTTTCAGGGATCCAAGATGGGGACGTGGTCAGGAAACCTACGGCGAAGATCCATACCTTACTTCTAAAATGGCAGCTTCTTTTGTAAGAGGTTTGCAGGGGGATGATGGAAAATATTTATTGGCGGCCGCATGCGCCAAACACTTCGCTGTACACAGCGGACCCGAACCTACACGGCATTCAGATAATTTTAATCCGAGCAGCTATGATCTTTGGGACACTTACCTGCCAGCATTTAAAGAGCTGGTTACAAAAGCCGATGTGGCCGGAGTGATGTGTGCATACAATGCTATCAACACGCAACCTTGCTGTGGTAGTGATTTATTGATGAATGATATTTTAAGAAAGCAATGGAAATTTACCGGTTACGTTACAAGCGATTGCTGGGCGATCGACGACTTTTTTAAATATCATAAAACACACAAGGACGCATCTACTGCAGCAATTGATGCGGTAATTCACAGCACAGATATTGAATGCGGGCAAAGCGTTTATAAAACACTTGTTGAGTCGGTAAAAAATGGTTCGATCAAAGAATCTCAACTCGATATATCGCTTAGGAGATTGTTCATGATCCGTTACAGGCTCGGCATGTTCGATCCATCTTCGATGGTAAAATATGCGAGGATACCATCGTCAGTTTTAGAAAGTGCGGAGCACAAAGCCCTCGCGCTTAAAATGGCGCAGGAAAGTATCGTGTTGTTGAGAAACGAAAAAAATACGCTTCCATTAAATAAATCATTAAAGAAAATAGTAATACTCGGACCGAATGCTGATAATAAAATTTCTGTGTTAGGCAATTACAATGGAACGCCCTCGCATACGGTTTCCGTGCTTGAAGGCATCAAAGCAAAAATCGACAAAACAACGCAGGTTATTTATGAAAAAGCAGTAAACTTTACGAACGACACTTTACTTGTTTTGAACAACAGTATTTCCAGCAAATATTTTTATGAAAATAAAAACGGAGTGAAAGCTGAATATTTTACCAATGAAAATTTAGAAGGTGTTCCTGTTGTTACCCGGATGGAAAATGATATTGACCACTTCTGGCAAGAGGGAGAAATACCAATGCCCGGTATTCCTGCTTCACATTTTTCAGCGCGCTATTCTACAGGTTTTGTTGCCGAAAAAGATAATGAGGTGAATTTTGAAATTGAGGGAGATGATGGCTACAGGGTTTTTATCAATGATAAAAAAGTTGCGGATGCATGGACAAAAAATCGCTGGGGCGCAAAACAATTTAAGTTAGCGGTAAAAAAAGATAGTCTTTACAAAATGGTTGTTGAATATTATCAGGGAGAGTGGAGTGCGTCCATCAGGTTGAAGGCCGGCGAGTATGCTAAAACTGATTTCAATAAGCTTGCTGAAAAATATCAGGATGCTGATGCATTTGTCTTTGTAGGCGGCATCTCGCCACAATTGGAAGGAGAAGAAATGCCGGTGAACGCACCTGGTTTTAATGGTGGTGACAGAACCAGTATTAAACTCCCCCAGGTACAAACCGAATTGCTGAAGACATTAAAAAAAACAGGTAAGCCGGTGGTATTTGTAATGCTAACGGGCAGTGCAATTGCTATTCCATGGGAAAGCGAAAATATTTCTGCTGTTGTAAATGCGTGGTATGGCGGCCAAAGTGCAGGTACTGCTGTTGCAGATATTTTATTCGGCGATTACAATCCTGCTGGCCGCCTGCCGGTAACCTTTTATAAAAGCGACAGCGACCTGCCGGCGTTTGGCGATTACGATATGAGTGGAAGAACTTACCGTTACTTTAATGGACAGGCATTATTTCCATTTGGATATGGATTAAGCTACACAACATTTATGTACAGCAATATGAAGGTTAACACTTCAATAAAAAAAGGAACAATGCTGGCGCTAACCGCAACAATAAAAAATACAGGCTCCAAAGATGGGGATGAAGTTGTTCAATTGTATATAAAACATGAAGGTAATGAAGGGAAAAAACCACTGTTGGCATTGAAAGGTTTCGAAAGAATTTCGCTGAAAAAAGGGGAAGAAAGAAAATTGGTTTTTAAAATTTCCCCCGAACAATTGTCGCTGATAAATCAGAATGGTGACGGTTATCAACCTACGGGCAAAGTAACCATCAGCGTTGGTGGTGGCCAACCAGGAATTACCAGGACGACAACCAGTAACGTACTCAGTAAGACTATTACTGTCTACTGATTTCATCAACAATAATCATCTTGCTTAACTAAGATCAAAAAATAAATTAAATAACCAAAACAGTAATAATGAAAGGTCTTCAAACAATCGATTTCGTTGTATTCGCATTTTACTTTGTGATCG
>JBDUCW010000177.1:0-8030 GCA_040003235.1 Ferruginibacter sp.
GATACGCTTTATAAAAAAGCGCACAAGGCTAAAAGCAGCGCTGCGGTAATACAGGCTGTCAGACTGGAAGAACTATTAAACAGTATAGAGGTAACTGCAAAAAAAGGAACGATCAACGATGAATTGTACCTGTTGACAGAAAGTGCCCGTACAGCATACAACCATATTGAACTGGCATTGAAAAAATATTTGAAAAAAAACTCCGGATGAAATAATGGTTCAGCAGATCAGTTGATCACATGGGGAAATATTTCCCATTGTGATCTTTAAAATAAAAATCTGAATTACTTTACCGGAAATTTAATACCTGCTTTGATCAGATCGGTAATGATCTTTTCCTGGAACAAAAGACGGGTATCATAGAAACCATGCGCATCGATCCAGACGTTGACACTGATGGTATACATTTCATATTCGAGTAATGAAATACCAATACGTGATGCAGGTTCAGCAAGGATATGCTCAAAATTTTTGATGGTCCCGTTCAATATACTTTTTACCTGTGCAATATCATTTTCGTAACTGAGCTTCAGATCTATATCAAGCCTTCTTTTTCCCTGCTGACTTAAATTGATAACAATGTTATTGGATAACTGTCCGTTGGGAACAATGATCGTCTTATTGTCAAATGTAACAACAGTAGTAAAAAATAACTGGATAGAAGTCACAGTGCCTTCATTGCCCTGCACATTAATATTATCGCCCACTTTATAAGGCCGCAGGAACAATATCAAAATACCACTTACAAAATTCTGCAATGTGCCGGAGAGTGCAAGACCCGCAGCCACAGTAAATCCTGCAATTATAGCTGAGAGGAAAGTAAGCTGAATACCCGCAACCTGCATCACGAGCAATATCAAAAATATCTGCAGCACAACAATGATCAGGTTCTGCAGAAAAGACCGGAGTGATGGATTGAAGTGACGGTGTTCGAGCCAGCGTTTCAACCATTTATTCAGGATCCTGATAAACGCTATCCCGGTTACCAACACTACAGCAGCGCCGATTATTCCCGGAGCATGTGTGATGATCCAGTTATAGGCTGTATTATAAATTTTTTGCCAGTCCCATTTCATAAATAAGTAATTGAAGCAGGAGATGATTTAAAAATTCATGCCAGAATAAACAATGCGGACGGTTGTGATGCAAAAAACTGCAGCTTTATAAAAGCAGTGCGCCTTGACGTAATGTGTGAATGATGTAAGCTTCAAACAGATTGCTGTAAGATATGCTCGCTGATATTATCAGACCTTTGACTGTTCATCTGCTGACATCAGCAATTACCAACCAGTAAACCCAATACAGAAAGCACTTAACCTTACAAATATGAGTATCCTTCATAATACCGACAAAGAAAACAAACTTACAGCCGTCAATCAAGCAGACAGTTTTGAAATGGAAAAATCAAAATCTCATATCATTGTTGAGATCATTGAATACGTTCCCAATTCTGTAGTGATCAAAACCATTATCAAAAAATCAACCGGTAATATCAGTGTGATGTCTTTTGACAGTGGTGAAGGATTGACGGAAAAAACTTCTCCCTTTGATACTTATGCCCAGATCATTGAAGGCAAAGCGGATATTGTTATTGACAAGGTTTCGAATATGCTGGAATCAGGACAGGGTATTATCATACCTGCCCATTCGCCGAACCATATTAATCCGAACGGACGTTTTAAAATGATCCTGACGATCATCAAAAGTGGTTATGAATAATTGAGCTTGTTGCGGCAGATAAATTATCATCCAACAAAACAAACAAATGAGCGCCGAAATTCTTTCAATTCCAAAAAGTCTACAAAAAGATATTGATCACAGCAGCTATCCCGGCATTGCCATTACCGAAACACTGATCAATGGCTTTTTTACAGTCGATAATCAATGGACCGTTACTTACTGGAACAAAGCCGCTGAAAAATTACTGGGTGTTTCTTCTGCAGACATTCTTGGAAAAAACCTGTGGGAAAAATTTGCAGCCATCATTCCGCTGAATTTTTATACAGTATACCAAAAAGCTTTTCTGTCTGATATTCCTATACACTTCCAGGAATACTGGGCTGAGATGGGTGCCTGGTTTGATGTGGTGACCTATCACAATGACGGTACATTGTCTGTATCATTTAAAAGCAGTAACCAGCGTTTACCGGTGCACCCGCAGCAGCAGTTGAGGATACTGAATGAACTATATCGTTATGTAACCGAGGTTACCAATGACTGTCTCTGGGAATGGGATCTTGTTACCAAAGAAATATTCTGGATCGATGGCGGGCATAAAAAAACTTTTGGTTACAATATCGAAAATGCGCTGATCCCGCAAAGCTTCTGGGAGAGCCGTTTTCACCCGGCTGATAAAGAGCGTATACTGGAAGGATTGAAAAAAATAATCCTGGAAGGGGCATTGACCTTATGGGAAGATGAATACCGTTTTCAGAAGGCAGATGGCAGTTATGCATTTGTGCATGACCGCGGCCATATCATTTATGATGATGAAAGAAATGCAGTTAGAATGATTGGTGCTTCGCAGGACATCACTGTGCGGAAAGAAGCAGAAATGAGACTGGTAGAAGAAAGGCTTTCCAAACAAAGAGAGATCACCGATGCGGTAATGACGGCGCAGGAAAAAGAACGGGCGGATATCGGGAGAGAATTACATGATAACCTGAACCAGATACTGGTGGTGGCCAACTGGAATATCGGCATGGCAAAAACAGATAAGGATAAAAGCGACCAGTACCTGGATAAATCTTCGGCTTATATCGCCGAAGTGATTGAGCAGATAAGAAAGATCTCGAGAACACTGATCATGCAGGATGCAGAATATTTCAGTTTGTCTGATCATATAAAAAAATTATCAGAAGATATCATGGCCGTGCAGCCTTTAATAATATTTTTCCGCAAATATGATATTGAAGATGAAAAAGATATTGATGAAAAAATGCAACTGGATATTTTCAGGATCGTGCAGGAGCAACTGAACAACATTTTAAAACATGCCGCAGCAGCGCATGCCGTGATCACTTTAAAAAAACAATCGGGCGATATTATATTGAATATTTCTGATGACGGCACGGGAACCGATCATAGCAAACAAACCAATGGTGTAGGCATGATCAATATCAACAGCAGAGTGAATTTTTATGGAGGATCTGTCAGTATAAGTTCCAAACCAGGTGAAGGATACTCACTGAAAATTATTCTACCGTTGAAAAAAGCATTGCCTCCCAACTGAAGTTTACATGAATCTGGAATTTTAAAAACAGTTAACATGCCAGCAAATAAACAAAGGAGTTCAGAAATCTCCTTGTTTTCAATTGACAGCCTTCCGGAAATTGAAATCCCTGCAGTGCGGGCCCAGCCCGGACAATTTGCCTCTGCATTGGCGCATGAAGTTCGTAATCCTTTGTCGAATATCAATCTTGCCCTGGAACTGCTGAAATCAACAGTACTGGATAATGAACAGAAAATGTACATGGATATTATCATCCGCGGCTCGGGACGTATCAGTGAAGTGGTGGTTGACCTGCTCACTTATTTTGAAGCAGATGAAACGCAGGCAGAAAAACATTGCATCCATGATTTACTGGAAGAAATTATCGCCATGACGGCAGACCGGATCATGATGAAAGAGATCAGCATCATCAGAAATTATGCCGAGCCAGACCATGCCATTATGGTGAACAAACAGCAGATCATGATTGCACTCACCAATATCATCATCAATGCCATTGAGGCCATGCCTGCTGAAAATGGACGGTTGACCTTTACTACAAAAACAATCGATAATAAACGTGTTGTTGAAATCGCGGACAACGGTTGCGGCATCAGCGAAGAAAAATTAAAAACGATTTTCGAACCTTACATTACCAATAAGCCTGGTGGCATGGGACTTGGGTTGTCTACCACAATGGAGATCCTGCTCTCTCATCATGCGTCCATGGATGTACAATCGGAATTGGGAAAGGGAACTACTTTTATCTTATCCTTTGAAAGTATTCAGCACGCTGTAACAGCAGGAATATAGATATTGATCTCAGCATCTCGCTACTAGCTATTCACTACTGGCTATTAACTACAATTTATCCAGCATCGACCGCCTTTTATCTTTCAGTTTTTTAAAATAAGAAGGCGTAAGTCCTGTTACTTTTTTAAATTGATTAGACAAATGACCAACACTGCTGTAGTGCATTTTAAAAGCGATATCAGTCAGCGTCAGTTCATTGTACACCAGTAATTCTTTTACCTTTTCTATTTTATGGGAAATGAAAAATTTTTCAATCGTTGTACCCTGCACTTCAGAGAAAAGATTGGCCATGTAAGTGTAATCACGGTTGAGTTTCTGGCTTAAATGATCAGAGAGATTTACTGTGAGTGGCTCTTCAGAATAATGAACTAGCTCTATAATAAGATTTTTGATCCGCTGTATGAGAACACTTTTTTTGTCATCCAGTAATTCGAGCCCGGATTTCAGCAGACCGAATCTTATCAGTTCTCTTTGTTCGGCAGAAATAGTCTGAATAATTTCAACTTCACCCAGTTCCATGCTGGTATATTGAAGTCCAAGCTTTGCCAGTTCATCCTTCACCACCATCTTGCAGCGGATGCAGACCATATTTTTAATGTAGAGTTTCAAAAAAAGCCGGTTGAGTTTATTAAGTCTACACAGCAGGTGTTCTCCAGGGAGAATAAAGCTATGCAATTAGCAGCAAGGTACCCTAATTGTGCCAAGAGGCATTAATAGTGTGAATGATGTAACTTAATAAGGTATTTGTGTAATGATAGCCTGATAAACTCCATCATAAATTATGTTGATGCTTACAAAACAGATACCGGCGCTTCAGAAACAGGACTTATAAAACAATTTGGTAATTTGATGATTCTTTAGTTTCATTGCCTTGACAAAGAATCTAAAACACTATCGAATTAAAAAATATTAATTACCAAATTTCCAGATCAATATTTTGGCTTAGTTGTTCTTCCGGTTATTCTTATTGAGAACAATGCCTGCCGGCAAGACAGGGCTAACTGAGTTCAGTTCTCTATCAAAATCTCAGATCAGAATTTATTCGTCATTTACTGCCAACTTCATGTTGGCAGTTTTTCCTGCAAGTAAGATCATCAGTGCAATAGTGGACGAAACCGCTATACAGATTGCCGTTGGTAATGCGCCTTTGTACATCAATAATCCTGCGCCTGCAGAAACAAGTGCTCCAATGCCGATCTGAATAAAGCCCAGCAACGCAGATGCAGTGCCCGCATTTTTTTTAAACGGCGCCATAGCAAGGGCTGCTGCATTGGGATAACTCAATCCTGTACAAAAAAGTAACAAGAATAAAAAGCCCAGGGTCAGCCAGAGCCCATACCAATTGTTGAATACAGCCGTTAAAAAGAACGCAGCTAAAAAAAATTGTGCGATCAGTGTATTGGCAAATATAGATCTGTTGGAAAATTTTTTCGTCAGGTAATGATTAAGCTGACTGCCACCGATGAAACCAACAGAGAGTAACGCGAAGATGCCGCCATACGCCTGTTTGCTTACATGAAAACTATCCATAAAAATAGCCGGTGAACTGGCCACATAAACAAACAGACCACAAAAAGCAAAGCTTCCGGAAAAAGAAAAAATATAAAACTGTTTGCTGAGCAGAATGGAAGTAAAATTTTTAATGATCGGTCCGGGTTTTAGTGAAATGGATTTATCCGGCTGATGGCCTTCGGGTAAAAAGAAAAACACCAGCAGTAAAATAATTAATGCAATACCTGATAAGATACCGAATACCCAACGCCAGTTCAGGGTTGAAACGACAAGACTGCCAACAGAAGGTGCCAGTAAAGGAGATAAACCTAAAATCAAAATCAGTAAGGAGATAATGGAAGCGCTTTGTTTGGCCGGAAAGAAATCCCGTACCATGGCCATTGCTGCAACTGATGCAACACAACCGCTCAACGCCTGTATAAAACGCATCAACAGTAATGCATTCACCGATGATGAAAAGATACAACCCAAAGAAGCAGCGATGTACAACAATAAACCGGTGTACAAAGGTGATTTTCTCCCATAACGGTCAAGCAGAGGGCCGTAAAGTATCTGTCCCAATGCAAAACCTAAAAAATAAGTAGAGACCGTTAATGCGATGCTGCTGATGGGCACATTGAATTCCTTTGCCATATCCGGAAAAGCAGGTAGGTACATATCAATGGAGAAAGGCGTAATGGTATTAAGCAATCCCAGTAAAAGAATGAGAAAACTTCTGTTGATCTTAAAATTAATTTGCTGTTCGGCCATAAACAATATTAATAAATGCATGGCAGTAATTTTCATTTTTTTGCAGCAGTTGGCTTATTGTTGTGCGGCTCAGCAGGTTTATTTGCAGTGACATCAATTTGCAACGCTGCGGACTTAAAACAACAGATGGAGGAAACATCAATGATTACAAAAATAAATAAACGGCAGTGGCATAATTGTTGGCGCTACCGAACATCCTGCCTGCAAATTTTAAATGTATGAAGTCAATCATCCCTGGCAAAGTCCGGTTTATATTTATAGTAGTTATCTTTTTTTATTCCGGTAAAGTATCAGCTTATTCAGTGCTGACACACGAAGCCATTGTTGATGCGTTATGGGAAAAATCCATCCGCCCATTGCTGAAAGAAAAATATCCAGGTGCTACAGACAGCCTCCTTAAAGAAGCTCACGCTTATGTATATGGGGGTGCAATTGCCCCGGATATGGGATATTTTCCCATGAGCAATCCTTTTTTTACCGACCTGATACATTATGTCCGCAGTGGTGATTTTGTAAACGAACTTCTTACCGAGTCAGCAGATGTCAACGAGTATGCATTTGCACTCGGCTTTCTTTGTCATTACATGGCAGACAGGTATGGACATTTTCTCGGCACCAATCAGTGTGTTCCGATCGTATATCCTAAAATAAAAAAGAAATTTGGAAATATTGTAACCTATGAAGAAAATAAAGTGGCCCATAAAAGAATGGAATTTTCGTTCGATGTGCTGGAGATAGCCAAGGGAAATTATGCATCAGAAGCCTACCATGATTTTATCGGATTTAAAGTTTCACGCCCATTGCTCGAACGGGCTTTCAGCAAGATCTACGGAATGGATATCAATAAACTGTTCAATAATCTGAATGTTTCTATTGAAACTTTCAGGTGGACCGTAACCAGTCTTTTTCCTGTGTTAACAAGAGCTGCATGGGTCACAAAGAAAAAAGATATTCTTAAAACAAATCCAACGATTACAAGCCGTAATTTTCGGTATAAGATGAACCGGTCGGGTTATGCTCAGGAATTCGGCAAACCAAAGCCCGGAATATTGGCCTATCCATTATCCTGGCTCATTCGTGTGCTTCCTAAAGTAGGCCCGCTGGCTTCGCTTAAAATAAAAAACCCCGGTGCGGAAGCAGAAAAACAATTCATTAAAAGTTTTGATACAGTTATTAACCATTGCCAGTTAACCATGAAATTCCTGTCGGAAAAAAATGTGAATTTTACCAATATTGATTTCGACACAGGCAATAATACTTCAGCTGGTGAATATGGATTAGCTGATAAAAGTTATGAGAAATTATTGCTGCGATTGAACAAACAGGAATTTGAACACGCCGATCCTGAGCTCGAGGGAAATGTGATCTCATTTTTTCAGTCTGGAGGTCTCGACCAGGCTCACATAAAAAACAAAAAAGAACGCAGGAAAATTTCAAAAGCAATTGCGCATTTACAAACAGTCGCTGCAAAAACAGTATACCAAAATTAATTTGTCTTGATCAAGCGATGTCGCGCTATGCACGATAAAAATTGTTCGAAGATTATGTGGGTAGTAAACATGATAGCAATCCGCACAGGATGAGCCTTCCCACTAAACAATAATAATTGCACTAAACAATTAAGTCAAAAAAATAGCTTTAATTTTTCTTTTCGTAAATTTGTCCGTTCAACTGGGGCCGACCGGTTTTGACAGCATAGTTCTTTGTAAGTGTAAGCATGTGGTGCGTTGGATAATTAGCACCT
>JBDUCW010000058.1:0-26119 GCA_040003235.1 Ferruginibacter sp.
CGGCATGTAATACAATGTAATTCTGAGCCTGAGCAAACGAATAAAAAAAAAGTAATAATGGCAGGAATGTTTTTTTCATTGTATTTAGCTTGTGCTTTATTTGAAATCCGGCAGCGATTTTAATAGAAAGAATAATTTCAATCAGCCTTCACTTTTAGCAGCAACCTGCTTTCAAATTTCTGATTGCTGCACAATCATAATTTAGAAAACTCAAATCGAATTTTTTGCTGCAAAACAGATACTACTTACGAATAGAAGACTTTCTTATAATCAATTCTGATTTGACGACTATTCTATTCGTTAGATTCATATTACTATGTCCTTTTAAATGTGCTATGATGCTTTGAGCAGTTATTTCACCCATTTCATTACCGGGATAATTAATAGTAGAAAGTTGTGGCTCAATAATTTTACTAATAGCATCATTGTTGAATCCTACGACAGCGATATCTTCCGGAATTCTGATATTATGCTGCTTGAGCTCGTGCATACATACAGCAGCAATAAAGTCATTGGTAACAAATAATCCGTCTGGCAAAGGATTCATTCTCAAAATTTCCTGCGCCGCAGTTCTGCCGCTTTCTTCCGACAGATCTTTGAGCATCACCAGATTTTTATCGTAGCTCAAGCCTGCTTTGGTTAAAGCGTCTTTATATCCGCGGTGACGTTCCGCATAAACATTCCTTTGTAAACTGGTCGTCAGCATTGCAATTCTTTTACAACCCTGCTCTATCAAATGACTGGTGGCAATCAGGCCGCATTTATAGTTATCAATTATTACGTGGGTTTTATCATTGTCCTCATCTACACGGTCAAAAAATATTACCGGAATATTCTTTTCAAAAAACATTTTAAAATGGTCAAGATTCTTGGTAGTAAAAGATAAAGAAGCAATTATGCCATCGACTCTTTTATGAAAAAGATTCATCGCATTTGCCACTTCTTTATGATAATCTTCCCCGGAATGGGCTATAATAATATCATAGCCTGCGTCAGTAGTTATTTTTTCGATTCCTGCTAAAACAGAGGTAATGAAGTTACTATTGAGCTCATGGAGCAGAACTCCGATAGTATGGGATTTTTGTTTACGAAGGCTGCTGGCGAAAGTATTATGACGATAGCCTAACTCCTCAGCTTTTTCCACGATTTTTTTTATAGTCCTATCTTTTACCAAAGAACTGTTTCTCAACCCCCGGCTAATAGTTGCAGACGACATGTTTAATGCCCTGGCAAGATCGTAAATCGTTATTTCTTTTGACATATTAACCTGACAATGTAAGTCCAACTACGCTAAAATAAGAATATTATTTAAAAAAAATTGTAACCGGTTGCATTTTTTTGTTTTTTTTTCCTAGCTTGCGTGACAGATTAGCTGTACGAGCCATATTTTTGATTGCTATACTTTGCCAAAATTGATTTACACATATATATAATAGAAGCAGGTTGATGCCTCGTTGCTGTCAGGTTTAGAGTGAGGCCTTATGATGTCAATTTCGATTTTGATTCCATAATGCAACCGGTTACAAGGCATGGTCCAGTGACGCACGTTATTATCTAATTGCTATATGTAGATTATTATGTTCAGATTTTATACTTTAATTAATTCGGTTGTCAAGTCTTGCTGTGGATTTAACCACATATTTATTTGTATAAAAAATTTATTTGCATTTTCTGGCTGTTATGACGCTGATTTTAGAAACATAAAAGAACTCAGGCAGAATTTATTTTTTTCATCCGGCTGATCAATGTTTAAAACGAAGCATACTTAAATCTAAAAATTACCAAAACAACGCATTTAAAAAATAAGTTTATGAGAAAAAACGTATGGGCGAAAGTGATGTGCTTAGGCTTTCTAATGCTATCACTATCTTCAGCCTTCTCCCAAAATATAACTGTAAAAGGTATTGTTCATGATGAAAAAGGAGAACCAATAGTTGACGTTTCTGTTGTTGTAAAGCCATCTGGCGCAGGAACAAAAACAGGTACAAATGGTGGATTTTCGCTTTCTGTTACTAAGGGAGCAACTTTAACATTCAGTGCAATCAATTATATTTCAAAAGACGTTAAAATCAATGGCCAAACCGAGCTTAATATCACATTAACTAGTTCTGATAATTCCCTCGGTGAGGTGATTGTTATTGGATATGGAACACAACGGAAAAAAGATGTTACCGGCTCAACTGTATCTTTGAAAGGTGAAAAACTTAATGAGATAAAAGCTCCGAATATTTTTAATCAACTGCAAGGACGTGCCGCTGGGGTAGATATTGTTAGCAACAGTAATCAGATCGGGTCTGGTGGACAGATACGGATTCGTGGCAACAGGTCTATAACCGGCAACAATGATCCACTGATCGTAGTAGATGGTATGGCTTATGGAGGCAGCATCAATGATATTAATCCCGAAAGTGTTGCAAGTATTGATATTTTAAAAGATGCTTCTGCCACCGCGATATATGGTTCGCGCGGGTCGAACGGAGTTATTATTATCAGCACCAAAAGGGGTACCAATCAAAAAGCGGTAACCACTTATAATGGGTATGTAGGGTTTGTAAATACTATTGGAACTTATGATCTTTTCAGCGGGCCGGAATATGCGCAGTTTAAAGAGGATGCAAGACAGGGTCAGCCTGCTTTTGCCACTAATCCAGCTGTGGGCAGCCCTTATGCACTTACCAATGATGAAAAAGCGAATCTCGCCAAAGGCGTAAACACAGACTGGCAAGATCTTCTGTTGACTCATGGCATCAGAACGAGCCATGACATAAATGTAAGAGGCGGAAATGATAGAACGCAGTATTCATTTGGGATGGGCTATTATCGCGAAACAGGAGTTATAAGCGATCAAAATCTTGATCGGTACTCTTTTAATGTTAATATCGATCACAAAATGTCTGATCGGATTAAGGTTGGTTTTACAAGTTTTAATACAATGGTGCGCTCCAATCGCACAGGCACCAATCCTTATGGTTCGCTTACAAGGCTAGGTCCTCTTTATGCTCCGTACAATGCAGATGGTTCTCTTAATTTCCAACCTGCTATTCAACAAGGTGTGGATAATACTCAAATAAATCCCCTAACATCAATAGGGAATAACGAACTTATTAAAGGATTTGCACGCCGCTACCAATTTCAGCATAACTTCTACGGCGAATTAAAAATATTAAAGGATTTGAAATTTAAGACAACGTTCGGATATGGTTGGTCACAGACCTTCAATAGTAACTACAACGGTCCAAATACGGTTTACAATACCAATGCAAATACAGCCGGATCAACTTTAAGTCAACAAAATGCAGAAGGTTGGCAGTATACCGTTAATAATTCATTTGAATATAACAAAACCTTTAACGGAAAGCATAAACTGCAGGCGCAGGCATTACAGGAAATACAAAAAAACCATTTCCAGGCTCAGCAGTATAATGGACAAGGGGTTCCTGCAGATTTTTTGCAGGACTATAACTGGCTCCAGGTAAATACAGTCACGCCTCAGGGTGGTAGCTATAGCGAATCTGCACTGATTGGATATATGGGGCGGGCAGTTTACAGTTACAATGACAAATATCTGCTAACAGCAACGGTACGTACAGATGGAGCTTCTGTATTAGCTAAAGGCCACCAATGGACTACATATCCTGCAGTTTCAGTGGGGTGGAATCTGGATCAGGAAAAGTTTATGCAGAAAGTAACATTTGTTTCAGCGCTGAAACTCAGGGCTGGTTATGGTGTTAGTTCTAACGCGGGAATCAATCCATATACTACTTTGGGTAGCTTAAGCAGCAATTTTTATAACTTTGGATCTGGTACTTCTATCGGAACAAATTTCGTGAATGGCTATTTAATAAATACCAGTCCAAATGAGAATCTAGGATGGGAAAAAACAAAAGGAATTAATATTGGTTTAGATTTTAGTTTATTCAAAAATAGACTGAGCGGTTCAATTGAGTATTTTGATGCGAAAACCAGTGATATTTTGCTTCAAAGAAATCTGCCTGTAAGTAATGGTACAAATTCGATTTTAACCAACATTGGTAAGACTGCGACACATGGAATGGAATTTACGTTAAGCAGTTTGAATGTAAGTACAAAAACAGGATTTTCATGGCGCTCAGAATTTAACGCATCTTTTACCAAGGAAAAAATTGTAGCACTTCAAAACGGTCTTCAGGCAGACTTAGGTAATGGCTGGTTTGTTGGTCAACCGATAACTGCAATTTTTGACTATAAAAAAATAGGAATATGGCAAACCAGTGAAGCTGCACAAGCTGCTGTGTACGGTGTATTCCCTGGAGATATTAAAATTCAGGATGTAAACAACGATAAGGTTATTGACGCCTCAGACAGGCAGATAATAGGTAATTTTCAGCCTAAACTTGTTGCTGGTTTATCCAACCGATTCGAGTATAAAAATTTCGATCTGAATGTTGTTATGTTTGGACGTTTTGGGCAGACAGTAGTAGTAAACTACCTTTCAGCTGATGGTGGTGCAGCAGGTTATCCGTTTTTCCTGAATAGCAGGGTTAACCAACTAAAAGTTAACTATTGGACACCCACCAATCCTACCAATGATTTCCCTCAGCCAGATGCCAGCCGAGATGCATTAACTTTTACTTCTACACTCACCTATCGCGACGGGTCTTTTATCAAATTAAGGACAATTGATTTTGGATATACTCTTCCAGCTAAATGGATGCAAAAAGCAAAGATTCAGTCTTTAAGGGCTTACATCTCTGCGCAAAATCCTTTTATAATATGGGCTCCTCTGGTTAAAGACAATTTGGGTCTTGACCCAGAAGGAAACGGAACAGGCAATGCAGTAGGCTCACAGGGTGGTGGCGTTACGCCGGTACCAACAAGAGCAATTACAGTGGGAATGGGTGTGCCTCCAACGCGTCAAATCATTTTAGGTGTTAATCTTAAATTCTAAAAAACTAAAATTTTTAAAATGAAAAATAAAAGTATAATCTACGGTTTGATCCTGGTGTTTATCTTTCTACCCGGAATTGGCTGTAAAAAATTGTTGGACGAACAGCCCCGCACCAGTTTTGCTCCGTCGTTTTTTACAACGGTGGATGGCATACAAGGTGGTATTGCAGGAATCTATTCAAGCTTTAGAGGTCAGTGGGCTACTCAAATTTTCACCCAGCTTTTCAATTCAGGAACTGATGAATCGCAAAAAGGCGGTGCAGCCGATGTTCAGCATTGGTTTACTTATAATAATCCGGTAATAAAATCTAATACTAATGATTACACCGGGTTTTGGAATACACTTTTTATCGATATCAATACGGCAAACGGTGTATTGCAATATGGCGCAGATGCGAATATCCCTGCAACAACAAAAACCCAATTATTGGCACAGGCGAAATTTTTAAGGGGTTTCTGCTATTTCTATTTAGTTACTACTTTCGGCCAGGTTCCGCTGCACACTACTTTTAATACTACAGCTTCAGCATCAGATGCACCATCACCTTTAGCGGACTTATATGCACAAATGATTAAAGACTTTACTGAATCTGCTGTTGATCTGCCGAATGTACCTGTACCAGGAATGGGGAAACCAGCTACAAAAGCTACTGCACTATATTTACTTGCTAAAACATTGTTGTGGAGAGGCTGGTCAGCCGTGGCTCAACCGACCGATTTTCAGCAGGCATACACTACCGCAAAGGGCCTCATAGATAATAAGGCTACTTACAACCTGGCACTTTTGCCTTTTTTCAGCTCTATATTCAGAGAAGGAAATGAATATAGCACAGAAGTAATAATGGTGATCGATCACACCAAAGATCTGAAATTTGGCCAGAACTCTGCTGTTGGCGCCGGCGCTGCCAACGGAAGTGAAAATAAATCAAATTTCTTCTGGAGGCCTAACTATCCAACTGTAAATGCAAACTATCCTGCAGGCGGTGGCGCAAATGTTACAGTAAGAGATGTAAATAACGGTCGTCCTTTTCAACGTATCAGGCCCAATACAAAATATATTATGGATGTAGCATTTGCCAATCGGGCTACTGATTCACGTTACGATGGTACATTCCAGACAGTATGGCTTTCGAATAGCAGTGATATGTCGGTGAGAGGTTCACTGGGAGCACTTACACCGCGTGGACAATTGATCAATGGAATCGACACATCCATCTGGATGGCAGATCGTGTTGTTACTCCTGCAGAAAGAGCTGCATTTAAAGGGATAATATTTGAACCCGAACATCTTGCCGGATCAACAGTGAAATATACTGCAAGCTATTATCCAAGCGTAAGAAAATTCGATGATTCGACTCGCGGTAATCTAAATGACTATTCTGACAGGCCATACATATTATTCAGGTTTTCAGATGTTTATTTAATTGCAGCAGAAGCTGCGTTAAAAGGCGGCGCAACTTTGCAGGATGCGGCCGATATGATAAATGTATTAAGAAGCAGAGCAGCATTAAAAGTTAACCAAACTCCTGCTCAGTATACTGCAGCTCTGGCAGCTCAACAGGTTACTGCAGGTCAGATGACACTGGATTTTCTTTTGGATGAGAGAAGCAGAGAATTGTTTGCAGAAGATACACGTTGGTGGGATCTGTCCCGCACTAAAAAACTTGTTGAACGTGTTCAGCTTTATAATCCTGAAGCCTCCGCTGGAGTGCAGGGATTTAATATGCTGAGGCCAATACCACAATCTCAAATTGATTTGGTTACCGAAGGGCCAAAATATCCTCAAAATACTGGATATTGATATAAGTTCAATTTCTTGATAAGTTAAATGATAAAGGAAACCAGCATTAAATAAAACTTTTGACTGGTTTCCTTTTTTATAAAGGAGATTACGTGCGTTGTTTTTCTTAAATCATATTGTCACGTCGTAAGATTAATTTTGGTGATGAATATTTTCCTCTGTCATTAAATTAAATTGCAGAAAATATGAAGCGGATTTTTAATGGGTTGCTTTTTTTTACGCTTTTGATTCCATGCTCCGGACAACGGAACAAAACTGATAGCGACAACACGTGGCACTCTAATTTGGCCTATAAATGGGCGAAGATAGTTCTTGAGGCCACTGCCAATGACACGGAAAAGTTTCGGCCGAGGCCTACAGTAACTTCACGCATGTTAGCGCTGACTTTTACCGCAATGTTTGATGCCTGGTCGAGGTTCGACAATAAAGCCATTCCAGTATATTTAGAAAAAGTAGATCGTGTAAGCGTTGAAAAAATGACGCTGGCCAACAAAGAAATAGCAATCAGCTACGCTGCATATCGTGCAATGAGTACCTATTTTTATTCTGATTCTTTAATGCTAAGGAAAAAGATGCTGGAGTTTGGCTATAATCCAGACGATGAGAGTACTGACCCGACAACTCCACAAGGGATCGGTAACCTCGCTGCAAAATCAGTAATTGATGCGAGAATTAACGATGGAGCAAACCAATATGGTTCAGCCACGGGATCCTCTGGCATTTCTTATTCAGACTACACAGGTTATAAACCAACTAATAACGCAGATTCCCTGGTTGATGTAACCCATTGGCAACCGAAATATTTCTCCGACGGCAAAGGCGGAAAATTCGCCCCTGCATGCCTTACGCCTCATTGGGGCAAGGTGCGCACACTTTTACTGGATTCGGGATCTCAGTTTCGTTGCCAGCCGCCACCTGCCCTTAATTCTACAGAATTAAAGACGGAAGTTCAGGAAGTTGTAGATATGCAGGCAGCACTTACCAATGAAGATAAAGGACTCATCGAGTTTATGCGTGATGGGCCAAGATCTGTACAGCAGGCGGGCCATTGGCTCATTTTTGCTCAGGAGGTTTCTGAAAGGGATAAACACAGTTTAGATGAGGATGTAAAAATGTATTTTGCTATGGAAGCAGCAGCTATGGATGCTTTTGTGGCTTGTTGGGATACTAAGATGAAATACGACTTCGCAAGGCCGTATACGCTGGTCCATCATTTTTTCAAAAACAAACGAATAAAAGGTTGGGGTGGGCCCGGTAAAGGAATTGTTGAAATGTGGGGTCAGGAATGGCGCCCATATTCTCCGGAAACATTTCTTTGTCCTCCATTTCCCAGTTATGTTTCTGGCCACAGTACAGTGAGTGGGGCATGCTCTGAAATTTTAAAATTATTTACCGGAAGTGACTACTTTGGTATTACAGTAGCAAGGAATCCAGGAGAGTTTACTGATCCCGACAATATTGGCCCGGAAGTGTTGCTGAAATTTGACAGCTTTTCTCAAACAGCAGAAATGGCTGGCAAGTCACGTGTACTGGGAGGTTACCATATCCGGTGTGAAAACGAAGAGGGATTAAAATTGGGCAAAAACGTTGCTGCTGCCGTATGGCGCAAATATCTTTTTTATGTTGGCTCTTAAAACTCAAGTTAAAAAATACTCAATGCTTAAAAGCACTTTACTTTTTATTGCCTGGATTTTCTTTGTAACTATTTTCAACGGCAGCTGTTCAGATTCCGGATCAAAAGAAAAAGTAATGGAGAGTCCTGTATTCAAAAAAATTGCTCCATCAGAAAGTGGAATTGATTTTACAAATATTGTAGATGAAAATTATCAAAAAAATTATTTCGATTCTTTTGCTTACGTATATAACGGAGCCGGCGTAGCCACAGGCGACTTCAACAATGATGGCCTGATGGATATCTATTTTACTGGAAATGAAGTGCCAGACAAATTGTATATCAATGAAGGAAAAATGAAATTTAAGGACATCACAGCATCAGCCGGTGTGGCAGGGGGAAGTGGATGGAAAAACGGCGTGACGTTGATAGACATAAATAACGATGGCTTCCTGGATATTTATATTTGTAAAGGCGGTTACAGAGATTCTGACAGCGAACGCAGAAATTTTCTTTATATCAATCAGGGTAACTTAACCTTTAAAGAAGAAGCTAAAGAATATGGCCTTGATGACGATGGATATTCTATGCAGGCGGCTTTTTTTGATATGGATAACGACAACGATCTCGATCTGTACATCTCCAGCCGGCCGGATTCATTTTATTTAGGACTTTCAAAAATGGTTTCAGGAAAAAGAAATCCTCCTGAAAAATGCAGAAATAAATTATACCGGAATGACAATGGAAAATTTACTGAAATTGGAGTTCAGGCAGGTATTGGTAATACCTATGGTTATGCACTGGGTATTGTAACCGCTGATTTAAATAATGACGGCTACCAGGACATTTTTTTATCTAACGATTATGCAGACAATGATTACATTTTCATAAATCAAAAAGATGGAACGTTTAAAGATGAAGTAAAAAGTATGACAAACCACCTTTCTTTATTTTCAATGGGGGCGGATATTGCTGACCTGAATAACGATGGTTATGAAGACATCCTGGTAATGGAAATGCTTTCAGAAGATTATAAACGTTCAAAGGTGTCGATGCCAAGAATGGACGTAAAAGGCTTTAATGCCATTGTTGATAGTGGTTTTGAAAAGCAGTACATGCACAACATGTTGCATCTGAATCAGGGCAACGGATTTTTTAGTGATGTGTCGCAAATGGCTGGTATTGCAAAAACAGAATGGAGTTGGGCTACCCTTGCCTGTGACTTTGATAATGACGGTAACCGGGACATCTTTGTCGCCAATGGATACCGAAGGGATTTGTTTGACGGAGATATCCAGCAAAGACAGGACATGTATATCCGGGCAAACATGTCTAAATATAATTCTTCTAAAGAAATGTTTGAAAAAGGATTTAAAGAATACCTGGAAATCTACGACTCCATTAAAGTCAGAAATTATTTGTTTAAAAATAACGGGGGATTAAAGTTTCAGAACGTGTCAGAACAATGGGGCTTTAAAGACAGTACATTCTCAAACGGAGCCGCTGTAGCCGATTTTGATAATGATGGCGACCTTGACCTTGTTATTAATAATCTGGACGGTGTATCGGATCTCTACGAAAATATTTCTACTAAAAAGAATAATTATCTCAGACTTAAATTAGAAGGGCCGGCAAAAAACAATGATGGGATTGGTGCAAAAATTTCAATTTATTATGACGGGAAACTGCAGCAGTTTTTTCAACAGAAAACTGTGCGGGGATATCTGTCCTGCAGCGAACCTTTTGTGCATTTTGGATTGGGGGATCATAAAAAATTAGACAGTGTTGTTGTGGTTTGGCCTGATGGAAAATCGAATCTGATAGCAAATGTATCGGCTGATCAATTATTAAAGGTTTCTTATAAGGAAGCCATCAGTGGCCTTGATCGCCGTACAATTTTTCATCCGGTCTTTTCTGAATCTACAGCACAACTATTGTCAACGCCTTTCAAACATGTAGAAAATTCTTACAACGAATATTCTGATCAGGTTTTACTGCCGCATGAGTTTGGCCGTGACGGCCCATTTACAGCTTCAGGTGATGTAAACAAGGATGGTCAGGAAGATTTTTTCGTTGGCGGAGCAAAGGGCCAGGCGGGTACACTTTATCTACAACAAAATGGAAAGTTTGTAAAAAAAAGTATAAAAGCTTTTGAAGATGATAAGAAGTACGAAGATATGGGTTGCAGCTTCCTGGATGTGGACGGTGATGGTGACCTGGACTTATATGTTGTTAGTGGAGGGAGTGAATTTGAAGAAGGGTCAGACATGTACCAGGACAGACTTTACATCAATGACGGCGCTGGTAATTTTTCAAAATCAAGTTCAGTTCCTAAAACTACCAGCAGTGGATCATGCGTTGCTGCCTTTGACTTTGATGGGGATGGAGACATAGATATTTTCAGGGGAGGTGAAGTTGTAGCCCACAAATATCCGCAGCCGCCATTGAGTTATCTGATGGTTAATCAGGGAGGTAAATTTATTGACAAAACAAACGAAATAGCTCCATCGCTTTCCAGAATCGGAATGGTTAAATCGGCCGTGTGGGCTGATCTGAATAATGATAAAAAGCCTGAGCTGATAATAGCTGGAGAATGGATGCCAATTAAAGTTTTTGAATTTACCAGTGGAAAAGCTGTAGATGTTTCTTTAAAGTATGGCTTTGAAAATACAGAAGGCTGGTGGGATAAACTTGTTGCAGACGACATTGATGGCGACGGGAATATAGATTTAATCGCTGGTAATCTTGGTGAAAATTATAAATTCCAGGCCAGTATTGAAAAGCCTTTTGAAGTATATGCAAAAGACTTCGACGGAAATGGTACAAATGATATTTTCCTGGCAAAACATCTGAAAGATATAATGGTACCAATACGGGGCAGGGAATGTACTTCGCAACAGTGCCCAATGATTGCTACAAAATTTCCCTCATACCTTTCATTTGCGGAAACAGATTTAAGTGGAATATTGGGTGAAAACGAATTAAAGACTGCGCTTCATTACAAAGCTCACCTGTTTTCAACAGTGGCATTTATAAACAATCACGGAAAATTTTCAATGAAAGAACTGCCGATGGAGGCCCAGTTGTCTACGGTCAATGGAATTATTGTTAAAGACTTTGACGGGGATGGAAAGAAAGATATTCTTATTGCAGGAAATAAGTTTGATGTAGAAGTGGAAACTACACCTGCAGATGCCTCTCCGGGATGCTTCCTGAAAGGTTTGGGCGCTTTCGAGTTTAGACCATTTAAGCCACTCGAAAGCGGGTTTTTCGTGCCCTATAATGTTAAAGATATTGAATTAATTAAAACGGTTGGTGGGCTCGGCATTATCGTTAGTTCCAATAATGATTATCTGAGAATTTTTCAGGCCCATAATAATTAGGCAGGAATTATGTTTTCAAAACAAGTAAAACAATTATACGATGCCTTAAAACTGATGGTGCCCGCCTTCAGCTTTTTAATGGGGAGTTGTAAAAACTTGTCAAGCCAACATCAAAATAGTTTGAATAAAGCAACTAGTTTGTATTTGTTGGAACATTCCGATAATCCTGTTGATTGGAACGAATGGAACGAAGCAGCGTTACAGAAAGCAAGAGCTGAAAACAAACCATTGCTTGTCAGTATTGGGTATTCCGCTTGTCACTGGTGTCATGAAATGGAACAGGAATCCTTTATGGATACAGGCATCGCCAGGATAATGAATGACAATTTTGTTTGTATAAAAGTCGATAGGGAAGAACGTCCCGATATCGATGCTATTTATATGAAAGCCTTTGAGGTTTCTTCTGGCAAAAGTGGTGGATGGCCTTTAAATGCGTTCGCATTGCCCGATGGCAAAGCTTTTTTTGTCACTACCTACAATTCCAAAAAACAATGGGCAAACCTTTTAATTAAAATCGCAGAAACCTTTAAGCAAAAACACGCGCTAATGGTTACCCAGGCTAATGCAATTGCGAACGATATCGCAACTGATCAAATTTCATTTATTGATTCAAGTGATTTCAGTGAGCTTCCCGACAAAAACTTTTACCTGAAAATACATTCGGGTGTTTATCAAATTGCAGACTTGAAAAATGGAGGTATTGCAGGTGATCCCAAATTTCTGATGCCAACCTTTACGGAATTTTTATTGCAGGATTTTTATCTTACGCAAAACAAGAATGCATTGTCTGCGGCTATACTCACATTAAAAAAGATGGCGTTTGGAGCTATATATGATCAGGTTGGAAGCGGGTTCTTCAGGTATACTACTGACAGTCTCTGGCGCCGTCCGCATTTTGAAAAAATGCTTAGTGATAATGCCCAAATGGTTAGTGTATATGCGCATGCATTTCAATCAAGCAAGGATACATTTTTAAAAAAAGTGCTTGTCGATAATATCAACTTTATTCAAACAAAGCTAACATCTGCCACTGGCGGATATAATAGTTCAATCAGTGCCGACAGTGAAGGCGGAGAAGGAAGTTATTATAAATGGAATAAAGATCTTTTTAGTAAAACTGTGGGTAATGATAAAAATGTTACTGATTACTTTCATATTTCAGATGAAGGCAATCAGGTTGGATATGCAGGTGTAATATATGTACTGAGTACGCCAATAGAATTCGCAAATGCTAACAATATCCCGGTTCTGCCATTTTTAAAGAAAGTAGAAACAAGTAAAATATTGCTTCTCCTGGAAAGGGATAAAAGGTCTATGCCTCAGATTGACCATAAAATTCTTATCGCCTGGAATAGTCTACTTATAAAAGGCTTTGCAGACGCATTCGCTGCCACTGCGAATGATGACTATCTCGCAAAGGCAAAAAACTGTGCAGCATTTATAGAGAAAAGAATGCTTTCTGATAACAGATGTTTAATACATAGTCTTAATGGAGAAATTAAATCAACCCAGGATTTTTTCGAAGATTATGCACTCACCGCTGCTGCCTTTTTAAGATTGTATGAAGTCAGTCTTGATCAACACTGGCTGCAATTAAGCAAAGAGCTATGCGACAGCGCTGTTAGTAAATTTTTCGATAAGCAGACCGGTATGTTCTTTTCTTCAAACCCTGGCCAAAGTTTTTCTTTAATGAAAAAAATTGAAACAGCAGATAATAATATTCCTTCTTCCAATGCAGTAATGGCTAAACTATTATATGCATTGGGGGTTATTTATTCAGACGGTACCTACACTGCTATGAGTTTAAATATGTTTCGCTCCATTAAAACAAGGATCATCCAGATGCCACAATATTATCTTTATTGGGCCACTTTTGCCGGAATGTTTTTTGGGGGCGGAAATGAGATCAGTATTGTAGGAAAAAATGCAAATGAAATAAACAGAGAATTGCAGCTTTCCTATTTACCCGCCAGCGTTATAAGCGGCAGTATTGAAGAGAGTCAACTGCCTACATTGCAAAAGAAGTTTGTTTACGGCAAGACTTTAATATACGTGTGTAAAAACAAAATTTGTAAAAAACCTGTTGAGCGTGTGAAACTGGCTTTGAGCCAATAACTCAGGAATAAATTTGTTTTTGTGTTCGGTTAGCTATCGTATACGAGTAATCAGAAACTTGACTTCATCATCCTGGCCTGATCATCAGCGTGTAGATTTTAGGGCTAAAGCATTTGAAAAATAAAAATTTAGATAACAATGCAAACAGAATTTTTTAAAGACATTCCTCAAATAAAATTTGAAGGACTTCAGTCCAATAATCCCTTGGCTTTCCGATGGTATGATCCTGCTAAAGTAGTAGCAGGCAAAACTATGAAAGACTGGTTGCGCTTTTCGTGTGCTTATTGGCATTCTTTTGTGAATACCGGGGCTGATCCTTTTGGCGAACCAACGCATCAATTTCCATGGGATGCAAAAACAGATGCGGTGGAAAAAGCAAAAGACAAAGCGGATGCTGCATTTGAATTTATGTCTAAGCTGGGGTTACCATATTATTGTTTCCATGATATGGATGTTGTAGAGTTTACTGGTGATGTTATTGAGAATGAAAACAGGTTGCGTTCAATTACAAATTACCTCAGGCAAAAACAGAGCGAAACAGGCATTAAATTGTTGTGGGGAACTGCTAATTTATTTTCGAATAAACGTTACATGAATGGTGCTATAACAAATCCGGAATTCCATGTACTGACTCATGGTGCGGCACAAGTGAAAGCTGCCATAGATGCAACGATTGAATTAGGCGGAGAGAACTATGTTTTTTGGGGAGGACGGGAAGGTTATATGACCTTGCTAAATACCAACATGAAAAGAGAGAAGGAACATCTGGCCAAATTCTTTCACATAGCGAAAGATTATGCCAGGGCAAATGGTTTTAAGGGACAGTTTTTTATAGAACCCAAACCTTGTGAACCATCCAAGCACCAATATGATTATGATAGCGAAACAGTAATTAATTTTTTAAGACAACATGATCTGTTGGATGATTTTAGTTTAAATATTGAAGTAAATCATGCAACGCTGGCCGGGCACACTATGCAGCATGAATTGCAGGTGGCTGCAGATGCCGGCTTATTGGGAAGCATGGACGCGAACCGCGGAGATTATCAAAACGGTTGGGATACCGATCAATTTCCAAACAACATCAATGAGCTTACTGAAACGATGCTGGTTGTTTTAGATGCTGGAGGTTTTAAAGGCGGTGGAATTAATTTTGACGCAAAGATTCGTAGAAATTCTACCGATCCTTTCGATTTGTTTTACGCTCATATCGGAGGCATAGATGCATTTGCACGGGCGCTGATCATAGCCGATAATATTCTCCGGCAATCCGAATACCTGCAAATCAGAAAGGACAGATATTCATCGTTCGATGAAGGCAAGGGAAAAGATTTCGAAGAAGGTAAATTGTCATTGGAAGATTTACGCAGTTATGCTGTTGAAAATGGAGAACCGGAATTGAAAAGTGGAAAACAGGAATATCTGGAAAATATCATCAACCGATATATTTAATTAGTGCAATAAAATAAAGAACTCCGATAATATGCCTGGTAAAAAAAGTATCATTTTTTTGGTTATTCTGTGCCTGCGTATAACATACTTGGCAGCACAAAATCCTATCATCAAAGATATATTCACTGCCGACCCTGCGCCTATTGTGTATCATGATACTTTGTTTTTATATACAGGACACGACACAGCATCTACAACTGCTACCAATTATAAAATGCCCGATTGGCATGTGTTCGCTACCGTTGATATGATCAATTGGAATGATTACGGCGCAGTGTTATCGCCTCACACATTTTCATGGGCTACAGGTGATGCTTATGCTGCGCAATGTATCGAAAGGAATGGGAAATTTTACTGGTTCGTTTCTACCTTTCATAAAAAAGACAGTATCAGTGGAGGCGGTGCCGCAATTGGAGTAGCTGTGTCTGACAGACCAACCGGGCCTTTTAAAGACGCTATTGGAAAAGCGTTGGTAATAAATGAAATGACTACCGATATGAAATACGGCTGGGATGATATTGACCCAACTGTATTTATTGATGATGATGGACAGGCATATTTATTTTGGGGCAATGGCAGTTGCAAATATGTGAAGTTGAAGAAAAATATGGTGGAACTTGAAAGCAGCATCACAACGTTTAAACCACTTCACTATATTGAAGGACCCTGGATTTATAAAAGAAAGAAATTATACTATCTCGTTTATGCAAGTGCAGGCACAAAACCGGAAATGATAGAATATTGTACTGCGAACAATGTCGCTGGTCCGTGGACTTATCAGGGAATTATTCAGGAAAACGTACCCAATAGCTTCACTACACATCCCGGCATTATTGATTATAAAGGCAAATCTTATTTCTTTTATCACAATGGTTCATTGCCAACCGGTGGTAGTTACCGTCGTTCAATTTGTGTAGACTATATGTATTATAATGAAGACGGAACAATTAAAAAAATAGAACAGACAACTGCCGGCGTGAGTGCAGTCAAAATTAAAAAATGATGTACCTGGAAATTAATTTAATATCGGATGCGATTTTTTTTTACCAGGTCTATGCAACCGATTGCACCAAGTATTGGGTTAATTCAGATCCTGATGGCAATTGTTTTAACCGGAAATAATATTAATTAGGTTGGATGTTACAAATATGAAAAAATGAAAATTAAAATAAGTTCGTTGCTTTTATTTTTAAGTGTAATTGTTACGAGTGTATCAATGGCACAACTGACTACCATTACAAATCCTATTATGATGGGTTTTTATCCGGATCCATCGGTAGTAAAAGTGAATGCCGATTATTATCTCGTCAATTCCACTTTTTCTTACTTTCCTGGTCTGCCTGTTTTTCACAGTAAAGATTTAAAAAACTGGAAACAGATAAGTAATGTGATCAACAGAACATCACAAATGGACTTTAAGGGAGAACGGATGACAAGAGGGTTATTTGCTCCAGGAATAAGTTATCACAACGGCATTTTTTATGTAACCTGCACAGACATTGATCATGATGGGAATTTTGTTGTAACATCAAAAAATCCTGCCGGTTCATGGAGCAATCCAGTTAAACTTCCGCAGGTAAGAGGTATTGACCCTTCAATTTTTTTTGATGATGATGGAAAAGCGTTTGTAGTTTACAACAGTGACCCACCTGATAATAAGCCATTGTATTCCGGGCACCGGAGTATTAAAGTTTATGAAATAGATCCGGTAAAATTAAAAGTAATTGGCGAAGCAAAAATTGTGGTCAATGGTGGCGTAGATCTAAGTAAAAAACCTGTATGGATCGAGGGGCCGCACATTCTTAAAAAAAATGGATGGTATTACCTGTATGCAGCAGAAGGCGGTACCTCTGTAAATCATTCAGAGGTAGTTTTTAGAAGTAAATCTGTTTGGGGGCCTTATACCGCTTACGAAAACAATCCGATATTAACGCAAAGAGATTTGCCTGAAGACAGGGAAAATCCAATCACATCTACCGGTCACGCACAATTAATAGAAGGACCGGACGGAAATACATACGCCGTTTTTCTGGCCTGCCGGCCCTATACCGGGGATTACTATAACACCGGAAGAGAAACATTTATTGCTCCGGTTAAATGGGACACAGGCTGGCCGGTCATCAATCCGGATAGCAAAGAAATAAAATATAGTTATGATGTAAACTTCAAAGAAGTAAAACAAAAAAAAGCCTTGCCGCAAAGTGGAAATTTTTCCTACACACTTTCATTTAAAAAGCAGTTAGATCCCGCATTGGTATTTTTAAGAAGTGCCGACAGCAGTTCATTTTCATTGAGTAAAAAAGCAGGACTCAAGCTGCAATTAAAACCCGAAACATGTATGGGGTATGATGTGCCGTCGTTTATTGGCAAACGTCAGCAGCATTTGTTTTGCACCGCCCAAACACAGTTAGATTTTAAACCCGTTGCTGAAAATGAAAAAGCCGGCCTGGTCATTTTTCAGAATGAGGAACACTTTTATTTTTTAGCAAAAACATTGGAACAGGGAAAATCTGTATTGCATCTGTATAAAAGCAATAGCAAAGAAAAGTCAATGGATATTTTGGCAACAGTTGAAATTATGGATCCTGATAAAAAATTAAGATTGCGTATTGATGCCCGTGGCGCTGTATACGATTTTTATTATGCTGCCGAACCTGGTAAATGGATTTTGTTAAAAGATAATGTAGATGGTAAATTTTTAAGCACCCATGACGCAGGCGGATTTATTGGATGTTTTTTTGGAATGTATGCGACCTCATCAGCCATGCAAACGAATAACAGTGCTTCATTTAAATATTTTAGTTACAAAGGAAATGACCCAATGTATAAATAACATAAACTAAAAGTAAAAATGAATAAAATTACCGCAGGCATTATAATTATTATATCAGTTGTTTTTATTAACTGCGCCTCCGCCCAGGAAGTTCACAAAGCACACAATCCAATTATTTATTCCGATGTACCTGATATGTCGATAATACGGGTTGGAAAAAATTATTACATGAGCAGCACTACCATGCATATGGCGCCTGGCGTGCCTATAATGCAATCAAGCGATTTGGTAAACTGGAAGTTGATAAATTACGCCTACGATACACTTGCAAATATTGATGCACTAAATTTACAAAATGGAAAAACTGCCTATGGGCGTGGTTCCTGGGCGAGTTGTCTCCGCTATCATAACAAAACATTTTACGTAAGCACATTTTCCTCCACCTCTGGCAAAACTTATATTTATTCCACAGGGGATATAGAAAAAGGTCCATGGAAACGTATAGCTTTTGAACCTTCTTATCATGACAATTCTTTATTTTTTGATAATGATGGAAAGACATATCTCATTTATGGCACGGGTAAGCTTAACCTGCTTCAGTTAAAGGAAGATTTATCAGGCATTAAGCCCGGAGGTATTAACCAGGTGCTGATTGAAAATGCCAGTGCGCCCGCCGGACCTGATATTAATTTAAAGGCAGAAGGTTCTCAACTTTTTAAAATCAATGGAAAATATTACTTATTCAATATTACCTGGCCAAGAGGCGGGATGCGCACTGTAGTGATACACAGGGCTGATAAAATTACCGGGCCATGGGAAGGTAAAATGGCTTTTCAGGATAAAGGCGTGGCGCAGGGTGGCCTTATTGATATGCCTGATGGAAAATGGTATAGTTACCTTTTCCGCGATAACGGTGCCGTTGGCCGTATACCTTACCTGGTCCCTGTGAAGTGGGTAGACGGCTGGCCGGTATTAGGTGTGGAAGGCAAAGCTCCTGATGAACTGGATTTGCCTGAAAGCAAAGGATTGATTCCAGGCATAGTAAACAACGATGAATTTAACCGTAAAAAAAATGAGCCCGCGTTGCCGTTAGTGTGGCAATGGAACCATAATCCTGATAACCATTTATGGTCAGTTACGGAACGAAAAGGTTACCTGCGTTTAACAACCGGCAGGCTTGATTCGCTTTTTGTAAAAAGCCGGAATACACTTACACAACGCACATTTGGCCCTACCAGTTCGGGCGCTGCAATGTTGGATGCAACAGGGTTAAAGGAAGGTGACTTTGCAGGGCTGTGCGTATTACAAAGAAAGTTTGGACAGGTGGGAATAAAAGTTATCGATGGAAAAAAATATGTAACGATGGTGAGTGCAGAAACCGATTTGCCTGTTGAAATGGAAGCGGTACCGCTTAATCAAAACATTGTTTACCTGAAAATAGATTGTGACTTCACCGATAGAAAAGATGAGACATATTTCTATTACAGTTTAAATGGTAATGACTGGAAGCGTATCGGGAGTAAATTGAAAATGCAGTACACATTAATGGAGCATTTTATGGGCTATCGGTTTGGTCTGTACAATTTTGCGACAAAAAATGTTGGTGGCTTTGCTGATTTTGATTACTTCCATATCACAGACAGGATCAGTAAATAATTATTATTTGCGTCTTCACTATTTAAAAGTATAAACGATTGTACATTATATCATTTAAAATAAATAAAATGAAAAAACAATTTCTTGCCTTGCTTTTCATACTGCCTTTTTTTACACAGGCCCAAAACGCAAAAATTAAAATTGATGTTCAAAGGTCAATCGGAGAAATCGACCCGAAAATTTATGGCGTATTTATGGAGCCTATCACTTCAAGTGGAAGGAGAGGACTGCCGGATTCACCAATAGTAAATTCTCTTTATGGAAATCTATATGACCCCTCTTCGCCGATGGCAGATGAAAACGGTTTTAAGAAAAATTATATTGAAGCCATGAAAGAATTGAAAGTAACAAACATGAGGTGGCCTGGTGGGAATTTCTTAATGGGATATTACTGGCAGGATGGAATTGGACCCAAAGATAAAAGACCTGCCCGCATCAATATGGCCTGGGGCGGAATAGACAATAATCATGTTGGCACCGATGAATGGTTTGCGCTGAATAAATCAATGGGAACCGAAAATATAATGTGTGTCAATCTTGGCCTCGGTGATATTAAAGATGCCGCTTACTGGCTGGAGTATTGCAATTATCCGAAGGGGACATATTATTCAGACCTCCGTGCAAAAAACGGCCATCCCGCACCGTATAAAGTAAAGATCTGGGATCTTGGAAACGAAGTGGATGGAAAGCCATGGGAATTAGGTCATAAAAATGTTGAAGACTATGTTGAAACGGCTAGAGAGGCAGCTAAGGCAATGATTGCCGTAGATAAAACAATCGAATTTGTCGGTTGCGGTTCTTCCTGGTATAGCCAGAACAAATGGGACGACTGGAATCGTAAAGTATTGGAAGGGATCGGAGATAAAATCAAATATCTTTCTATTCATAGCTATTGGGAAAACTCTCCGGATTATTACAGTTACATGGGTGCCAGTGCAAAGATTTTTGACGAGCGAATCACCATAACTGCAGGTGAAATTCAGGCAGTCTCTGCAACGCAGGGTTATAAGAATCCAATTTATCTTTCTGTAGATGAGTGGGGCGCTTTTGGAAGAAGTTTTTTAAATGTATTGCCTGTTGCACAATCATTTAATTCATTCATCCGGCATGCCGATGTGGTGAAGATGGGTAATTACACCATGATGACTTCCTTGTTATCCAGCGATCGTAAAAAAGGTGATTATAAATCACCATTGTTTTACACCTTCAAACTTTTTTCAAATAATTGCAGGGGAACTTCTGTAGACACTTACGTTGCGTGCGATACTTTTAGTACAGACAAATATAAAAACATTCCGTACCTGGATGTAACTACAACCTATTCGAAGGATAATAACACTGCATTTATAAATGTGGTAAACAGGCATCAGGACAAAGCAATTACGGCAGATATTATGAGCACATCAGGAACATTCACAGGCAAAGCTGAGGCAAGTGTTTTATCGGGAGATTTAAAAGAACCATTTAGCTTTGACAATCAACAACAATATGTGCCTGTAAAAAAAGATGTCGATACAAAAAATGATCAGCTTAGCTTTTCATTTCCGCCACACTCTTTTACACAAATAAAAGTGATGATTAAATAAAGATTGAACGTTGGTTAAAACAAAAAATATTTAATAGTTGAATTGTAATCAACCTGATTCATAACGAAGCTGATTAAAAAGCTAAAGTAATCAAACCATAACAGGTGTTTTCCAAATATGCAGTACAGCAAATTGTAGGCAGAATTTCCAATCAATATTGCCAAACTTTCCACCGCTGCCACTGGATTTAGTTTAACTTTAATGGCGGAATATTTATTATCCGAAATAAAATTCCATGATACGCATTTCTATACTGCATTTTCTTTTTCTTTTTCTTTTTCTTTTTAGAATGCATTCCGGTGCCCAGTGCCCGGTCAATATTGATTTTGAAGCAGGCAATTTTTCCGGCTGGAATTGTTATGCAGGTCTGTTCAGCCCGGGCCAAATTATCCTGAACCCATCTCCACCCTTAAGTACGCGGCATGTTATTTACTCAGCTGCAAATAATAATGGAAATGATTATTGGGGAGGTTTTCCAAAAATCTGTCCTAAGGGAAGTGATTATTCAATACGGCTTGGCAATGATAGTGCCGGCAGAAATGCCGAAAGCATCTCTTATACTTTTACCATACCGCTAAACCAGCAGACTTTTAATTTAGTTTATAATTATGCAGTAGTGTTTCAAGACCCAGGGCATCCTGCTGATCAGCAGCCCCGCTTAAATATAGAAGTGTTTAACATTACTGACAGTGTCCTCGACAGTTGCTCTTCATTTAGTTTTGTTGCCAACGGATCCTTACCAGGTTTCAAGGACTCGCCTATGTCTTCAAATGCGCCGGTAAAATATAAAGACTGGTCTGCAGCATATATTAATTTAACAGGCAAGGCAGGCAAAACCTACAGGATTTCCTTTACAACTACTGATTGTTCAGAAGCTGCCCATTTTGGATATGCCTATCTTGATGTGTATACTCTTGCCGGCTGCAATAATGCAGTTCCTACTTCGGTATTTTGTAAAGATGATAGATTTGCAGACCTCACAGCTCCACCGGGTTTTCAAAATTATAAGTGGTTTAATACGGCCAATACAGTCTTGGGTAATGATCAGGTACTTCATCTGAATCCGCTACCACATGCCGGAGATACATTGTATGTACAATTAACTCCTTTCAGCGGTTATGGCTGTGTAAGTACGGTTGGTGTTTACCTGAAAGATACTTTAAAGTTAAAGGCCGATGCGGGCCCTGATCATGAATTTTGCCTGGATCCTTTTATACGGCTGGGAACATACCCTAAGGCAGGAGTTCTGTATCAATGGAGCCCTTCAACAGGTCTAAGCAATCCTCTGGTTGCAAGGCCATTCGTATCTCCAATCGCTTCTATTAAATATTCATTGGCAGAACAAAACTATGCCGGTGGTTGCCAGTCTGTAGACAGCGTGGCGCTGATTAAAAAATGTGTCTACCCGGAAATTTATGTACCTACTGCATTTACACCCGATGGCAATGGCCTCAATGACCGTTTAAGACCAGTATTATATGGCTACGCAAAAATGAATTATTTTAAAGTATATAATCGTTATGGCCAGGTAATGTATCAGTCGTCTGGAAGCGATAACGGATGGAATGGTTCATTCCACGGCAAAAATCTGAATACACAAACCGTAGTATGGGTTATAGAAGCTGTTGATGTTTATGGAGCAGTTGATGTACGTCGGGGTAATACAGTATTAATCCGGTAAGCGCATCTTACAAAAAAATGTCACTTTTTTTTACCGTCAGCATTTCATTGTTTATTCTGTTTCCTGCAATTATTCACTTACTCAAAATAGCGTCGAATAGTAATCAGTTGCGGCAGATGCGAATATGTTCGGAGCCCGGTAATAATAGTTACAAACGGCTTAACGGATGCCGGTTATTTGTTCAATATATTCAACCACCTGCTTGCTTAACATATCATGTCCACCCTCGAAAATAGTAAGCATAATATTCTTTCTTACCTTTTGGTAATAAATAATTCTATCACCAATTTTATTATTATTTTTTGTTAAGGAAAATGTTTGTGTTTCAAGCATAATTTTCAAATCTTCCTGCTTTACATATTTAGAAGAATCTTTTTCTTTATAGTCGGCCAGGAGCTTATTATAAAAATTGACTGATTGTGAAATGGTGGGGACCGTTCCATTGCCTTCAGGCTGTCAAATACATTGTTTGATGCTCCAATACAGTTAATAATTTCGGAAGCATATTTATTTTTTCTTTCTGCTGATTGGCCATACCATGCAACTGTATCTGAAATAGGAGCCCATGCTGAGAAAGACCGGATATGATGCCTGGATTTCATATATAACGCAAATGTAGCATAGCCGCCACCGCTGTATCCAATTATATAGATCCGTTGTTTGTCCACATTCATATTCTTTAAAGCCCAATCAATAGATTCGTCTATATCAGAAATCACAAATTCGCTGCAACAGGTTTTTGGATGATTGTTCACACCTCTGAAATTGGGAAATATATAATTGTAATTTTTTGAGTCGGCTATAGTATCCAATCCGATTGTTTTCAATGAATCGGCAGTATAGCTCCAGGAGTGTAGTTGTACAATTAATGGCTGAGGCTTGGCGTTAATCGATTTGCTGTAATAAAAAATCTGGATGTTGCCGTCCATTGAAGATTTAATATACTTTTTGATTTATAATTTTTTTGAAAATAAGCTTCAATGTCGTGTCCTGATTTTTATCCCTCATTTTAGCAATACTGGTTTGCTATTATATCAATAGTCAATTCCGGGAATTTCCGCTACCAGCGCCACTAGCAGGAGGTTCATTTCCATTCATCGCAGCCTGTTTAAATATAACCGCCGTTGTATTTTGGTAGTTTGATAAGTTTCACCAGCTTACTTTAGCTAATCAAAAAATGATCGGACACTTTTTGATGCTTTAATAATTACCGGAAAGTTGAATGTCGTTTGTAGGATTTAAATGTAATTCACATTTTGAGCCAGCAGTTACAAAATAGGTACCTCAAAAATTTATGTTTAGATGCTTGTTTTGTGAATGTAGAAATAATTTTTTAACTCCGCGATCGTGTGCTTCCACTGCCTGAATGAGAAAAAGATTATACTATTTTAAATAGCGTTGTTTGTGCCAGATCGTTCAAAAATTAATAAAGACATTACCAAGTTAAAATATCTGTTGATTGCTTTTTTTGCCTAATTTCTTTTAATGGAATGATGATATACTCACACTGATAGTTTTTTATTTAAGAACAGTTGCCATAGTTTAATAATAAACTTATGTGGGTTATTGACAAATAAGTTTGCCTGAAACTTTTAAGCTTTTCTAAAAGCTTGAAAGTTCAGTTCTATTTCTTCACCATAAAAACGATTGCGTATGTAACCCTTTTCATAAACATTAACATCGCTGGTTTAAAACCAATTTTATCAATTGATCCTGGTTGCTTGCTTTACGCCAGGTAATATTACCAAAACGAAAAATAATATGAAACGAAAAAAATTAAAATTTAGCCTGAAAGCATTGGTTGCATTATCGATTATAATGCTGCTGTGCTTAACTACTGCTTTTGCACAAAATACCTTAAAAGGAACTGTTACTGATGCAGCTGGGAAACCATTGGCGAGCGTTAGTGTGACACAACAGGGAAGTAAAAGTGGTACAACAACCGATCAATCCGGAAACTATTCCCTGGTGCTAACTAATAATAATTCAGTTATTATTTTTAGTAGCGTGGGTTTTGAGACCAAATCAGAAGCTGTAAAAGGACGTAATACAATTAATATTACTTTAGCTGCACAGGATAAAGCATTAAATGAAGTTGTGGTAACTGCTTTGGGTATAAAAAAGGAAGCAAGAAAACTGGGCTACGCAGAGACAACTGTAAAAGTTGATGAAATTACCCGGAACCGTACTACCAATGTGATGAAATCTTTGGAGGGTAAAGTTGCCGGTTTGGAAATTGCTCCCCCCACCGCGGGTGCAAATGCAAGTAACCGGATACGTTTGCGCGGGCAGTCCGGTTTTAATGGTCAAACCAACTCTCCTTTGATCGTTATCAATGGCCTTCCAATGGACCAGGGAGCACGCAGTGCCGAGGGTGGCGGTCCTGCTACAGATCAGGGCGACAACCTGTCAAACATCAACCAGGACGATATCGAGTCAATGACTGTGCTTAAAGGTGCAACAGCCGCTGCGCTTTACGGTTCAAGGGCTTCTAATGGTGCCATAATAATCACCACCAAAAGCGGCGCTAAAAATTCGAAATTTGGCGTGGAAATCAGCTCCAGCTTTGCCGCTGATAAAATACTGGATTTTACCGATTACCAAACCGAATACGGTACCGGCTCTAATGGTGTCCGTCCTTCCTCGCAAGCTCAGGCGCAATCATTTGGTAACCTGGCATTTGGCGAAAAATATGACGGCGTTCCCACCTACCAGTATGATGGAGTTAAAAGACCTTATCTTCCTGATCTTAACCGCATGAAGCAATTTTACAACACCGGAACTTCCTATACAAATAGCATAGCGGTTTCGGGCGGTAACGCTTCCACAAGCTACCGCGTTTCTTTTTCAAACCAGGATGTTAAGGGTATTTCCCCTGGTAATACTTATCATAAAAAGATATTTAACTTAGGCCTGAACAGCAAGATCACTAATAGGCTGACGCTTCAGACTAATATTAACTATACCCACGAGGAAAATAATAATCCACCGCTGGTTGGCGCCCAGGGTATCGGCTTTTCCAGCTTCCTTAACCGTATTCCAATAACGGTTGCAATTTCGACATTGAAAACGAGTGTTCAAAATCCTGATGGCACCATATTGTCCACCAACCCCTTTAATAACCTTTTGACTAA
>JBDUCW010000178.1:0-7966 GCA_040003235.1 Ferruginibacter sp.
CAAGACGTTTGCCTTCATATTTCTGTAAAGTCTTCTTATCTGCTTTTACTTCATCCGCCATGCCGAACAGTTCAAGGATATCCTTATCTGTTTCGAAGCCGATAGAACGCAATAAAGTAGTAACCGGGAATTTCTTCTTACGGTCGATATAAGCAAACATTACGTTGTTGATATCAGTTGCAAATTCCATCCATGCTCCTTTAAAAGGAATTACACGGGCAGAATAGATCTTGGTGCCGTTCGGGTGAACCGATTGGCCGAAGAATACACCAGGTGAACGGTGCAATTGACTTACCACTACCCTTTCAGCACCATTGATCACAAAGGTACCACGAGGGGTCATGTAAGGAATATTACCCAGGAACACATCCTGAACAATGGTCTGGAAATCGACATGCTCTTCATCATTACAGCTCAGACGAAGCTTTGCTTTTAAAGGCACAGCGTAGGTCAGACCTCTTTCAATACACTCATCGATCGTATAACGTGGGGGATCTACAAAGTAATCCAGGAATTCAAGAACGAAGATGTTCCTCGTATCAGTGATCGGGAAGTTTTCCTTGAACACACGGAATAAGCCCTCAACGTTACGCTTATCTGGTGTTGTTTCTAACTGGAAAAAGTCTTTGAACGATTGAATCTGGATTCCGAGCAAATCGGGAGTTTCTGCTAAATGTTCAACTTTTCCGAAATTGATACGCTTAGCAGCGCTTGATTTTGTTACAGACATATTTGTTATTAAACGTTTAAATGTGCGGAAACCCTGTAAAACCGGGCATTCGGGCCGACAAAGGCCACTAACCCGAAATTAAAGGAGGGCAAAGGTACCGAAAAAACAAATAAAAAAAGGTTTTTTTGCTAACAAAGATTAGACCAAAGGGGATAACCACTCTCTTCGCCGATCGATACCCGGATCTATATACAAAAATCATCCTTTTGATGTATACTGTTTGCCGGTACATCTTCTTAACTTTCCACCAGACCGCAGTCATTTTTTACCCCGATAAATCTCCATTTATGATCCGCTTTATTTTCATGAGTCTTTGTATGCTTGCCGGTTATGCCGGTACATCCCAGACGATCGGTTCCAAAGTAAGTTTCAAAGCTGTTGATGGTAAAAATTATACCGGCACCATTAAAGAAGTCAGGTCAAATCAATTCAGGGTGAGATATGATGCTGTCGATTTTGAGGCCTGGCTTACAGCCAGTCAATTCCAGCTCCTTCAAAATACAACCGTTTCCGTAATAAATACCAATCAACCTTCCGCTACCGTTGCGACAGGCGTGCAAATGATCTTTGATTTTGGCAAAAATATGGGCTGGGCCAATGCAATGACCGAAAGGAGGTTTAATGCTTATTTTACTCCGCTTACTGAAGATCAGAAAGCAACCCTCCTTACTTTTCTAAACCGCGCAAAAACAAATTCTGCAAGATTCTTTGTTTTAAAATCATGGCTGGCCAATGATAATTTCAATGTGCTCCAGGGTTTTATTGATCAACTCAATCAATATCCGGAAGCTTATCAGCAGGAACATTGCCTGGTAAGCACCCAGCATTCGATCATTCAGCAATGGGAATTTTCATGTTCGGTTACAGTTGTGCAAACCTACCTGGGTGATCTTTGTCCGCGCTATGCGTGGGAAGTAAAACAGGTCAGCAATTATGACGTTGCTGCGCAGGATCCGTATACTAACCCGATGGGACAGCAGCAAAAAGAACTTCTGGAAAAATATGGCGGTGCAGCTTCGGTAAGAGGTGATCTCAGTGGTAAATCTATTCCAATCAATGATGCGCTGAATGAATTGGTTGGCAAAATGCTCGGGATACAATTTAATACACAGCAGGTGACCGAACCACTTACAATTGTTTTTCCAAAAATAAGGGCGGAGGTGGATAAAGGACTTAACGTTCCTTTATTAATTGGTTTCGTCGGCTCGCAGGCAAGACATTTTATTCTGCTCATGAACTATAAATACATGCAGGGCGATTATCAATATCTTATTTATGATCCCTGGGATGGCAGATGCGGTTATGTAAGTGAAACCGGATTTAAACAGGGTTCTTTATCCCCGCTTTTGACCCAATGGAAAATCAGTCTGGATTATTATTATACCGCGTTGTAAATAAAGTAAAGTCAAAATTTAAAAATAAAAAAGTTGTTTTGATTATCAAAACAACCTTCGGATCTAATAAAATTTTTAATTCATCATTTGTATTTACTGCTTTATATTTGGTAAACAATCTTCGCTCATGAAGTTCTTTACCATTCTTGTCATTATTTGTTCCTTTTATGTTGAGACTTTCGCACAATGGAACAGTAATCCGTCTATGAATAATCTGCTTGCAAAAAAGTCAGGCCAATACTCTTTTACTGATGGTGCAGGCGGAGCCATTACAACATTTTTTGATGACAGCGGTTTTGTTTATGCCCAGCACATTACAAAGGATGGAGCCTTGGTCTGGGGAGATTCTACTCATATAAAACGAATCGTCAACACTCCTACTTTACTTAACTACACGGGAGGTTTTTTATATTACGCAGTTGTGTCGGATACAAAAGGAGGAGGTTATATTACCTGGAGTGATTTTTCCTCGCCGCCAAGAATAAGGGCACAGCATTTTAATGCAACAGGTTTGCCACTCTGGGGTGCAAATGGTATCATTGTTCCTACCACAGCGAGTTCCAGATCTTTAAGTCCCCGTATTTGCAACGATACAAGTGGCGGAGTTTTTATTTCGTGGGAAGAAACAGATAACTCAACTTCACGGACCGCCAAAGTTCAGCACTACAACAGCGCAGGTACTCAACTTATTCCCGCACTGGGCGCCACATTCATTATAAACCCAGGTTTTAGAACAAATAATTATATTGTCAGTGACGGAGGCAATGGTGTGATTGGTTTTTTCGAAGACACCCGAAATGACCCGCACGGAAATAGCTATGATTCAACGTTTGGTTATCCAGGCTATATTAATAATTATGACATTTATGCCCAACGAATCACCAGCAATGGCACAAGGCTGTGGGGCAATACCGGGAAGCCTGTTTGCACTGCTCCGGGTTCACAATTCATTTCTGTAGAAGCATTAAAAATTGCGTCCGCTGATGGCAAGGGCGGTGCCGTTATCGCATTTGATGATCGCAGAAAATATCCTAACGGTTACACCGGTGGGACTTTTGACGATGATATTTATATTCAGAAAATTGATAGTAACGGAAACGTTCAATGGCAGACCAATGGAATTGCATTAGTGGTAGATTCGGTTGATCAATCACTTGATCAGATCAGCATTGATCAGTTTGGAAACACAGTCGTTGACTGGGACGATCGGGACAGCACCAAATACTACGTCAAAAGTCAGCGCATAAGACCCAATGGTGATTTGTGCTGGGGGCCAAACGGCGTTTTCGTCTGCATTCCTCCCCGCGCTTCCAGTGGTCAGTCCGTAATTCAGGACAGCACCGGCAATAGCCTGCATGGTTATTACGAAACACTTGTAAGCAATCCAAATCAATATGGTGGCATGGTTCAAAAATTAGATTCACTAGGCGTCAGGCAGTGGGGCGACGTCGGCACCATTTTTACCAATGCTCACAATGCAAACCCTGAAGATATTAATCTGATAAACTCGGATTCTAATTCGGTAATTGCGACCTGGACAGATGAACGTTATTTTGGTACAGGATTACCCAACGGAACCTATGCATCTAAAGTGCTGGCTAATGGAACCCTTGCCGGCAATCCAGGTTTTGTTTCTATTAATAATGGTAACTGGAATAATCCCACGACCTGGGTTGGTGGAATTGTCCCACCCGCAAATGCACTGGTATTTATAAGAAGTAATGTAACAGTAACAGCTAATGCTACCTGTTATGCCATGACTGTCTATTCAGGCGCCAATGTAAATGTTGCAACAGGCGTTACATTGACTGTGCTTCATTGATCAGTCTTAATTATTATTATACCCCATTGTAAAAAAATAAAGTCAAAATTAAAAAAATAAAAAAAGCTCTTTTGAATAAATCAAAAGAGCTTTCAAGTTGAAAGAATTCTTAATTCTTAATTTTAGATTCTTAATTTCAATTCCTAATTACTTGCCGAGTTTCCTTCCAGCAACTTATACATCTCTTCCAGTTTAGGCGAAAGAATAATTTCTGTTCTCCTGTTCCTTGATCTTCCATCTGTTGTTGAATTGGTATCCACCGGATCGAAATAACTATGTCCTGATGCTTCTACCCTTACCGGGTCAACTTTATAATTTTCTGTGAGTATTCTTACAATAGAATTTGCACGTGCTGTACTCAGATCCCAGTTGTCTTTGTATCTTCCTTTAATAGGAATACTGTCGGTATGACCTTCAATGTTTACGGCAACATCATTGTTCAGATTCAACACTGCAGCCAGTTTCGACAATGCATCTTTTCCTTTCGGATTTACTTCGGCACTGCCTGAAGGAAATAATAAGTTTTCAGAAAGACTCACATACACTTTACCATTTTTCTGTACTACGGTCAGATCATTTGAATTAAATCCTTTTAAAGCTTCTGCCATTTTATTTTTCAATGCCATGGATTGCTCGCGTTGTTGTGACAACAGGTTCTGCAGCTGTTGTAAACGCTGTTGCTGCGTTCTCAGTTCCGCTTCACTCTGATTTAATTTGTTCTGTTGATTGGCGGTCTGCTCTCCAAGCTGTCCATTCTGGTTACTCAATGACGCGATCTGCCTGTTCAGTGAAGCAATATCTGATTTTGATTTATCAATATTCCCCTGCATCATCCGGATATTTTCTTCCAGCGTCAGATTTCTTCCGGCCAGTTGTGCGCTGTCTGCTCTTAATGCTGCCGTCTCAGCCTGGGACCTTCTGTAAACTTTATTGGATACACAACCTGTAAATACCACAATTGCTGAAGCCGCAATTACAAAATAATTTTTCATCATACTTTTTTGTTGCTGTTGTTAAAAAATGGTGCCACAAAAATTACCTATCAGAAAAATGAATATTGTAGAGAATTTTACTACGGTATGATGATTTTTATCCCGTGGAGAAGAGATTGCTACGAAGCAGTTTTTCCTCCAACTGCTTTCTACCGGCATTTGCGAACATTAAAAGCAAATTTGCCATTATCGTCTGCAAAACTACAACAGCACTACCCGATTCAGAAAATACAATAATGGCGATAAGAAGATCATTGCTGAGTTTAAAGACAGCAAAAATTTACTGGAGCCAAATAAAGAATACCTTATTGAACTGCTGGTAAAAGATGGCTGGATAAAATTTATCGTGGATGGCTCCGAATATTTTTCCTGGAAAGATGAACATCCTTATACGCATGTTATTTCGGGTTACGCTTCACCCGTTCTACGCAGGAAATTGATGACCTTGAAATCTACCAGTTGCAATAACTTTATTTTGGCTGTTCAGAAAGTAATAACGGCCAGTCTTTATTGGAACGGTGTGCTGCTTTCATATATTGATCTATCTGCTTCACGATATCGGGATGCTGAGCCGCAATATTGTTTTTCTCAAAAGGATCGGCATCGAGGTCGTATAATTCCATTGAAGGATCGGCCTTTAATGTCACGTCCAGTTTTACAGCTTTCCATTTTCCCCAACGCACTGCCTGCTTTCCGCCTGCCTCCTGCAGTTCCCAATAAAAATAATCATGTTGTTGCTGTGGCTTTCCTGTAAACACAGGTAATAAAGAAATGCCATCAGCAGGCTGCGTGGTTTTTACGTCTGCAAGCGATAAGAAAGTTGGATAAAAGTCCCATAGCGCAAAAGGCTCATTGCTGACTGCGCCCGGCTTTGTATGATTTTTCCAGTATACGATCAATGGTTCGCGGATACCACCTTCATACAGATCGCGTTTGATACCGCGAAGTCCTGCCGTATTATTAAAGAAAGTGGGATCACCACCGCCTTCTCTGTGCGGACCATTATCGCTGGTGAAAATGATCAGCGTGTTTTCTTCAAGATTTTTCTGATGAACCAGGTCAACAATTTCTCCAACATATTTATCAAGCCTGCTAACCATTGCAGCAAAAGCCGCATGCGGAAAAGGTTCAAAAGGCTTGCCAGCAGTATCTTTTTTATTGCTGATGGTTAAAGGTTTTTCATTAAACAGTTTTACGTAACCGCTATATACATCATCGTGAGGAACAGTAAGATCAGCATGAGGAATGGTATAAGGCAGGTATAAGAAAAACGGGTGGCTATTGTCTTGTTTCCGGATCGTTTCCATAGCTCTTGCATGGATGATATCGGCAGAATAGTCTGTAAACTTTGTTGGATTATCCGGGTAGTTGATGCGTTGATGATCATCCCACAAATGATCGGGATAATAATCATGCGCCAGTGTCTGGCAATTGTAACCAAAAAAATCATTGTATCCTTTTTTCTGCGGATCGCCGCTGGAAGTGATAAAGCCCAGTGACCATTTACCGAAAGCTGCAGTATAATAACCGGATTTTTGAAGCAACATCGGAAAAGTAACGATGGAATCGGGCAAAGGAAACTGGCCTTCGGGCTCCAGGGTTTTATTTCCTCTTATAGCAGTATGGCCTGTATGCAGGCCGGTCATAAAAGTAGTTCTGGCCGGGGCGCAGACCGTACTGCCGGAATAAAACTGTTTAAACGACATTCCCATTTTTGCGAGGGCATCAATATGGGGTGTTTTAATTTTCTGTTGTCCATAACAACCCAGGTCGGCATAACCCAGGTCATCTGCAAGAATAAAAATAATATTGGTTTTTTTATGCTGTGCATCGGCAGAGCATACCGCACATATGGCGAATACAATAAGAATGAATTGAAGCAGTTGTTTCATATAGCTAAATTTAAGAAGTTTATGATTATTTCCTGTCCTGTGCTGTTTACTGTCAGGACGCAGATTGTTATGCCTTATTAAGTGAGAATGTCTTTCAGGCCAATTGTGCCGAGTTGTTAACCATGACCAATGCTGGCGGATATGATGATTATCTGAATCTATCTTCCGTATTCTCCTATTAAAAAAACCTTGCCGCATAAAGGTCAAACCTTAAACGTTTTAACCGTATTTTTGCAGCCGCAAACAGTGAAATGCGCATGAACAGGAGCTCCTCCGATATGGTACACGATGAATCAAGACAAGGCGAAACGCTTATTGCCCCTGCATTTGTAAAAAACGCTGTTCAAAAACAATTTTATATAGAAAGTTATGGCTGTGCAATGAATTTTGCCGACAGCGAAGTCGTTGCGTCCATTTTAAATGAAGATGGCTACAGTGCTACCGCCGTTCCTGCAGATGCTGATCTGATCCTCATCAATACCTGCAGCATCCGGGAGAAAGCCGAAATGACTGTCCGCAAAAGGCTGACTGAATTCAGAAAACTCAAAAGAGCAAAGAAAGGTATGCTTATCGGCGTGCTCGGTTGTATGGCAGAAAGATTGAAAACTCAGTTTCTTGAAGAAGAAAAACTGGTAGACATAGTGGTTGGTCCAGATGCATACCGCAGCCTCCCCGGATTAATTGAAGAAGCCGGCGGCGGACAGAAAGCAGTGAATGTATTATTGAGCCGTGATGAAACCTATGCCGATATTGCCCCGGTAAGACTGAACAGCAATGGCGTCACCGCTTTTGTAAGTATCATGCGGGGTTGCAACAATATGTGCAGCTTCTGTGTTGTTCCTTTTACAAGAGGAAGAGAAAGAAGTCGTGATGCAGAAAGCATCGTAGAAGAATGTGAAAATTTATTCAGCGAAGGATACCGTGAAGTAACCTTACTCGGACAAAATGTAGACAGCTATCATTGGATCAATGAAGCTACCAATGAAACAGTAACATTTGCAAAACTGCTGGAAAAAGTAGCATTGATCTCGCCATTATTAAGAGTAAGATTTTCTACTTCACATCCGAAAGATATTACCGATGAGGTATTGCATGCCATTGTGAAATATGAAAATATCTGCAATTATATTCATCTC